>SKKS01000459.1 GCA_007123625.1 Paracoccaceae bacterium | reverse complement strand
GCGCTTTGCTGAACCGACGGTAAAGCAAGGTCGGACAGCTTCGCGGTGGGCGACCAAATGTCAGGTGCCGTTCACGGGTCCGCTGACTCGAGAAACCGTTCCAGCCAGTGAATGGTGTAATCCCCGCGCAGCACGTCATCCTGTTCCAGCAGCGCGAAGAACAGCGGAACCGTGGTGTCCACGCCGTCGACGATCAGCTCGCCCAGCGCGCGGCGCAGGCGGGCCAGCGCTTCGGGGCGGTCGCGGCCGTGGACGATCAGCTTGGCGATCAGGCTGTCGTAATAAGGCGGAATCGTATAGCCGCCATACAGCGCCGAATCCATCCGCACGCCCAGCCCGCCGGGGGCATGAAACGTGTTCACCAGACCCGGACAAGGGGTAAAGCGGGGCAGTTTCTCGGCGTTGATGCGCACCTCGATCGAATGGCCCTGCGGCACCAGCTCGGCCTGCGCGAAGGACAGCGGTAGCCCTGCGGCGACGCGGATCTGCTCGCGCACAAGGTCCACGCCAAACACGGCTTCGGTCACCGGATGTTCCACCTGCAGGCGGGTGTTCATCTCGATGAAATAGAACTCGCCATCCTCGTACAGGAATTCGATGGTCCCGGCGCCGGAATAGCCGATGCGGGCCACGGCTTCGGCGCAGACCTGGCCGATGCGGGCGCGGGTTTCCGCGTCGATGGCGGGGCTTGGGGCTTCTTCCAGCACCTTCTGGTGGCGGCGTTGCAACGAGCAGTCGCGTTCGCCCAGATGCACGGCGCCTCCCTTGCCATCGCCAAAGACCTGGATTTCGATATGGCGGGGCTTGCCAAGGTATTTCTCCAGATACACCTCGGCGTTGCCGAAGGCCGCCTTGGCTTCGGCCCGCGCGGTGCGGAAGGCGGTTTCCAACTCGTCCGCCGTGCGTGCCAGCTTCATTCCGCGCCCGCCGCCCCCGGCGGTGGCCTTGACGATCAGCGGAAAGCCGATGTCGTTGCCGACCTGGCGCGCGGTCTCCATATCCGGCACGCCCCCGTCCGAGCCGGGCACGCAGGGCACGCCAAGTGCCTTCATGGTGTCCTTGGCGGTGATCTTGTCGCCCATCATGCGGATGTGTTCGGCAGAGGGACCGATGAAGGTCAGGCCATGATCCTCGACCACCTGCACGAAGGCGGCGTTTTCCGACAGGAAGCCATAGCCGGGGTGGATCGCCTCGGCGCCGGTGATCTCGCAGGCGGAAATGATGGCCGGGAAGTTCAGGTAACTGTCGGTGGCCGCGGGGGGGCCGATGCAGATGGCCTCGTCCGCCATGCGCACATGCATCGCGTCCGAATCCGCCGTCGAATGCACCGCGACCGAAGCGATGCCCATTTCGCGACAGGCACGGATGACGCGCAGTGCTATTTCGCCCCGGTTGGCGATCAGGATCTTGGAAAACATGCCCGCGCCCCGCCGTTATTCAAGGATCACAAGCGGCGCGCCATACTCCACGGCGCTGCCGTCGGTGATCAGGATGCGCTTGACCGTCCCGGCACGCGGGGCGGGGATATGGTTCATGGTCTTCATCGCCTCGATGATCAGCAGCGTCTGGCCTTCGGCGACCTGGGTACCGATGGTGATGAAGGCATCGGCGCCCGGTTCTGGCGACAGATAGGCCGTACCGACCATCGGCGAGGTGACGGCGCCCGGGTGTTGCGCGGGGTCGGCGTTGGTGCGTTCGCGTGCCGTGGCGGGTGCTGCGGGGGCGGCCTGCGGGGCGGGTGAAGCGGGGGCATAGAAGACCTCGGGCGTGGCCATCACCGTCTGGCGGGAGACACGCACATTGAGGCTGTCCTTCTCGCCGTACTCGCGCTTGACGCTCAGTTCGGTCAGGTCGTTCTTGTTGAGCAGTTCTGCCAGCGCCTTGATGAAAGCCACGTCTGCGTCGTTGCGGTCTTGCGTCATTGCCGTCCTCGGAGGTTTCGGGGAAGGGGGGCCCTCGGTCGGGCGTTGCGCGGGCTTATACGGCAGGTTGCGCAGACTGTGAAGGTATTTTCCCCGGGGTCACCCGTCCCGCGTCAATATGGGCGCACCGGGATGCTGACGCTGGGGCATGGGGGACGAAGGGCAAAACCTGTGTGGACATACGGTAAACTCGTGTAACACGGTCGCAGGAGGAAACCGATGCCACGCACCGCGCTGACCGGGACCCGGATCCGTGCCCGCCGTACCGCAAGCGGCATGCGGCAGGCCGACCTGGCGCGGCTTGTCGGCGTGTCGCCATCTTATCTGAACCTGATCGAGCACAACCGGCGCAATGTTGGCGATGATCTGCTGGAAAAACTGGCCAAGGTCATGGGGATCGCGCCCGAAGCGCTTCTTGAAGGCGGCGAGGGCGAGGTGATGGAGGCGGTGCGTTCGGCGGCGGCCTGGGCGGGCGGGCGCGGCGGCGATGATGCCAGCCAGCCGCTGCAGGTGCCCGAGCTGGAGCGGGTCGAGGAGTTTCTTGGCCGCTTTCCCGGCTGGGCTTGGGTACTGGCGGGCATGCAGCGCCGGGTCGAGGAACTGGAGCGCGTGGTCGAACAGCTCAGCGACCGCATGACGCACGACCCCTATCTGCCGGCCGCGCTGCACGAGATCGTGTCCGCCGTCACCTCTGTCCAGTCGACGGCGGCAATCCTGGCCGACGGCGACGATGTCGATCCCGAATGGCAGCGCAAGTTTCACGCCAACATCCTGGCCGATTCCGCGCGGTTGGCCGACGGGGCCGAGGCGCTGGTCAGCTATCTGGACGCATCGAACGCGCGCGAAACCGGGCTGGCCGCCCCGCAGGAAGAAATCGAATCCTGGCTGGCGGGGCGGGGCTGGCATGTGGCCGAGCTGGAAGCGCCGGGGCCGCTGGACCTCGAGGCCCTTGTCGATGCGCAGATCGAGATCGCCTCGGACGCGGCGCGCAGCCTTGCGTTGCGCTGGCTGCGCAGGTTCCGGGCTGATGCGCAGGCGTTGCCTCTGGGCCCGTTCACCGAGGCGCTGGCCGACGCCGGTCCGGACCCGGAACGGCTGGCGGCGCGGTTCGGCGCGCCGCTGGACCGGGTATTCCGGCGGCTGGCGATGCTGCCGACGGTTACCGGCACTCCGCAGCCGGGGCTGGTGCTGTGCGATGGGTCCGGAACGCTGACTTTTCGCCGCCCGGTCGAGGGCTTCGCGCTACCGCGTTTCGGAGGCGCTTGCCCGCTGTGGCCCCTCTATCAGGCAATGTTGCGTCCGTCGCTGCCGATCCGCACCGAGTTGATCACCGCAGCGCGGGTTGCGCAGCGTTTCGATGCCTTTGCCTTTGCCTCTGTCGTTGGCCCGGCGCGTTTCGACATGCCGCCGGTGATCGAAGCGGCAATGCTGCTGGTGCCCGCCAGCCTGCGCGCGCCCGACGCGGCCCGCGACCGCCCGGTTCTGCATGTGGGGCCCAGTTGCCGCATCTGCCCCGAACCGCGCTGCATGGCGCGGCGCGAACCCTCGATCCTGGCGCGGGGCGGGCAGGGCCCCGAGACGGGCGATGACCCCGGCGCCTGGGAACCGGGCGAAAGTGGTCTGAGGTTTTGACATGCGCGCCGGTTTTCGTGATAGTCGCGTGATATACGACCAACGCGGCCAGCAGAGGGGGAGCTGATGGGCAAGCGCGTTCTGGTGATCGAGGACGAGGCGAACATTTCCGAAGCCATCCGTTTCATCCTGGCCCGCGATGGCTGGGACGTCGAGACCCATGCCGACGGCACCGATGCCGCCGAGCGTGTCAATGCGCATCCGCCCGATGTGCTGATCCTTGATGTCATGCTGCCGGGTCAGAGCGGGTTCGAGATTCTGCGCGTTCTGCGCGAGGGGGTGCAGACGCAGGGCCTGCCGGTGCTGTTGTTGACCGCCAAGGGCCAGGCTGCTGACCGCGAACTGGCGCAACGTTACGGGGCGACGCGGTTCATGACCAAGCCCTTTGCGAATGCCGAGCTTCTGGCTGCGGTGCGCGACATGGTCGGCACATGAGCGCGCCGCGCGAGCCGCTGTTTCTGGCGCGCGAGACCTTTCGCCGTCGCCGCCTGATGGATGCCGCGCGGCTGTTGCCGTTCATCGGTCTGTTCCTGATCCTGCTGCCGGTCCTGTGGCCCACCGCCGAAGGCGAGGCCCCCAACGCCGCGCTTGAAGGTGTCTATCTGTTCGCGGTCTGGCTATTGCTGCTGGGGGCGGCCTGGGCACTGGCCAGCCGCCTGTCGGCGGTGATGAACGCCGACCGGGGCCGTGCCGACGACGAAAGGTTCTAGCGGCATGTCAGTCAATGTCCTGGTCATCTCGTGTCTGGGATATGTGGTGTTCCTGTTTCTTGTCGCGTTCTGGGTCGAACGCCGGGCCGACCGCGGCGGCGTCACCTGGCTGCGGTCCTCGGTTGTCTATACGCTGTCGCTGTCGGTCTATTGCACGGCCTGGACGTTCTACGGCGCGGTTGGGTACGCCGCGCGCTCGGGGCTCGAGTTCGTGACCATCTATCTTGGGCCGACGCTGGTGTTCGTGGGCTGGTGGCTGTTGCTGCGCAAACTGGTGCGGATCGGCAAGCAGCAGCGCGCGACCTCGATCGCCGATCTGATCGCGGCGCGGTATGGCAAGTCAAACCTGCTGGGCATCATCGTGACGTTGCTGTGCATCGCGGCGGCCACACCCTACATTGCGCTGCAACTGCAGTCCATCGCCTTGTCCTTTGCCGCCTTTACCCAGACCCCCGAGGTGGCCGCCGCTGGCGACCGGCAGGAGCTGTTCGCCTTCTGGGTGGCGGTGGGGCTGGCGCTGTTCACGATCCTGTTCGGCACCCGCAATCTGGACGCCAATGAGCAGCACCCCGGCGTGGTCACCGCCATCGCGGTCGAGGCAGTGGTGAAACTGCTCGCGCTGCTTGCGGTTGGGGTTTTCGTGGTCTGGGTGGTTGCGGACGGGCCGTCCGATATCTTTGCCCGGATCGAAGCCGCCGCGCGCCCGGAATGGCAAATCCAGCCGGGGCGCTGGGTGGGGCTGGTGTTCCTGGCGGGCGTGGCGATCATCTGCCTGCCGCGCATGTTTCAGGTCACGGTTGTGGAAAACTCGGACGAAAACCACCTTGCGACCGCGTCCTGGGCATTCCCGCTGTATCTGTTCGGGATGAGCCTGTTTGTGCTGCCCATCGCGGTGGTTGGGTTGGAAATCATGCCCGAGGGCTCGAATCCGGACCTGTTCGTGCTGACCCTGCCGCTGACGATGGGGCAGGAGGGGTTGGCCATGCTGGCCTTCCTGGGCGGGTTTTCCGCGGCGACGTCGATGGTGATCGTGGCAACGATCGCGCTCGCCACGATGGTGTCGAACCACATCGTCATCCCGCTGTGGCTGCATGTGAAGCACGGTGCCAGCGCTGCGGGCGGTGACATGCGCGGGTTGGTGCTGAATGCGCGGAGGCTGGCTATCTGTCTGCTGCTGGGACTGGGCTATGTCTATTACGCGGTGACCGGCGGCTCGGCGGCGCTGGCGGCCATCGGGCTGATCGCCTTCGTCGGCGTGTCGCAGATGCTGCCCGCGCTGGTGGGCGCGCTGTTCTGGCGCGGGGCGAACCGTTTCGGCGCCGTACTGGGCGTAACGGTGGGGTTCGGGGTGTGGGTCTATACGCTGTTCCTGCCCAGCTTTGGACCCGGTGTGCTGCTGGGCGCGCAGGTCATGCTGGACGGGCCCTTCGGGGTGACGTGGCTGCGGCCCTATGCGCTGTTCGGCGTCAGCACCATGGACCCGCTTCTGCATGCGCTGTTCTGGTCGCTGGCATTGAACGTTACCGCCTTTGTTGGCGGCTCGCTTCTGGGGTTCCCGACGCCGCTGGAGCGGGTGCAGGGCGCGCAGTTCGTCAATGCCTTCGACATTCAGGCCGGTGCGCGCGGCTGGTCGCAATCTGCCGCCGAAAGCGAGGATCTGCTGGCTATGGCACAGCGTATCCTGGGCAATGCGGAATCCCAGCGCTTTTTCCAGAGCCACGCCAGCGCCCAGGGCAAGGCGGGGTTCCTGCCCGACACCACGCCGCAGTTTCTGGACGCGCTGGAACGCAAGCTGGCGGGATCGGTGGGGGCCGCGACCGCGCATGCGATGATCGCGCAGGTGGTGGGACGCGCCATTGTCTCGGTCGAGGATCTGATGGCGGTGGCGTCGGAAACCGCCCAGATCATGGAGTATTCCAACCAGCTCGAGGCCAAGTCGGACGAGCTGGAACGCACCGCGCGACAGTTGCGCGATGCCAATGACATGCTCACCAAGTTGAGCGTGCAGAAGGATGCGTTCCTGAGCCAGATCAGCCACGAGCTGCGCACGCCGATGACCTCGATCCGGGCGTTCTCCGAAATCCTGATGGAGGCCGAGGACATGTCGCCCGAAGATCAGGTGAAATACGCCCGCATCATCCATGACGAAACGATCCGCCTGACCCGGCTGCTGGATGATCTGCTGGACCTCAGTGTGCTGGAAAACGGGCAGGTCAATCTGAACATCCAGTCCGCCCGGCTGGGCGATCTGATCGACCGGGCGATCCTTGCATCGAATTCGGTGCAGCCGCAGCGCAGGTTCCGCATCCTGCGCGATCCGGCGGCCGAGGCAGTGAGCGTCGAGACCGATACCGGGCGGTTGTCGCAGGTGTTCATCAACGTGCTCTCGAATGCGCGCAAGTACTGCGACGCGCAACACCCCGCGATGCAGATCTCGGTTTCCCGGCGCGGCGATGTCATCGAGGTCGATTTCGCCGACAATGGTGGTGGCATCCCGTCCGAGAAACAGGCCCTGATCTTCGAGAAATTCGCCCGCCTGACCGACCAGATGCAGGCCGGCGGCGCGGGACTGGGGCTGGCGATCTGCCGCGAGATCATGAACAACCTTGGCGGGTCGATCGCCTATGTTCCAGGGCAGGGTGGTGCGGTTTTCCGTGTCAGTTTTCCCCAGGTACTGCGTCGCGAAGATCCCGAGGCGCCGGCGGCGCAATAGTCCCCTGCAACGTGCGCGGTGATGTGGCTTCCTGGCCCGATATTTCGCGCACAGGCGCCTGCGATCGCTGCCATAGCCGGGGTTACGCCCACAATCCCATTGCAGGCGCGGCATTGGGGCGAATTGCAGTCGGGACTGCTGGCGCGCGGGCCGCTGAAATTGTTGCGGCCAGGCAACAGATGTTGTGCCATAACGTGTCTGGGAGGGAAATTAAGACGCCTTTCACGATCCGTTGTTGAGAACGTCATCCAATCCGCGTATTTTTTTTCTATCTTTTTCGGCGGACTCCCGCCTGCACGACATTACCCCAGGAAGGATCACCATGGCTGATCGTAACTCGATTTCGGGCGCTGCTTTGACGCTCACCCGGACGGCTGCGCCCCAGACCCGTTTGCAGGCATTTGCCCATCCCTCTGCCGCACGCCGGGCGATCATGGGAACCACGGCGCTGGCACTGGCGCTGGCGGTGGGGTTCGGTGCACACCGCACCGCTGCGCAGTCGCTGTGGGAGGGCGGGTTCTCGCCGAACTACAACGCCGCCGGTAACTGGGACACTGCTGCGGTGCCAACCGCCGCCGATGATGTGATCCTGGACGCCACCTCGGTGGCCACCAATCCGATGGAGGTCTTTGCCGGGGACAGCGTTGCTGCCGGGACCGTGGATATTTCGGATAACGAATTTTTTGTCAATGGCGAGATCGTGGTGACGACTGACGTCGTCCAGACCGGGGGCGCTGTGACCATCGGCGTGGACGGGCGACTGGAGGCGGTGAGCTACGAAAAATCCGGCCCGACGACGCTCGATATACAGGGCGCCCTGGTGGCTGCGCTTCAGAACACCGACAACGGGATCGTGCAGAACAGTGGCATTATTACGGGCGACATCACCAATTCCGGAAATGGGCGTTTCATCAGCACCGCCGTGATCAACGGCGACGTCACAAATTCCGGCGGCGCGTTGGTTTCGGATGGTATGGGCGGTTTTGAGCTGGCGGCCTCGACCGGCGTGTTCATGTCCGGGATCGTGAGCGGCGATGTCGACAACAGTGATGGTGTCTTTGCTGCGACGGCGGACCTTGACATCAACGGAAGTGTCACCAACGCCGCGTTCGAGCGCAATGCCGACAACGACCCGGTGCGGGGTTTCGGTGTCGTGCCCGGCGGCTTCGTTCTCACCGTGGCGAATTCCCTCGACAACAGCGGCCTCGTTGCCGTGGGCGAGGACAGCACGCTTCGAGCCACAACCCTTGACAACGCCGCCGCAGGCGAAGTCGACATCCGCGTGGGGGGGGTGCTGCAGGCCGACACCATCAACAACAGCGGCGGTATCTTCCTGTTTGAAGGCGCAACGCTTGAAGGCACCGGCGCCACCCAGAACAATGATGGTCTGATTGAAGTCGCCAACGGTGGCAGCTTGATCGATGCGACGGCGATCAACAACAACGAAGACGGTGTGATCATCTTCGATGACGAAGGCGGCGGCGCAGTGATGACGCTGGCTGCCCCCACGATCACGAATGAAGGCGCGATCACGCTGGATGCCGGGTCGCTGGCGGTGAATGGCGATTTCATCAACCAGGCCGAGGGCAACGTGATCCTGAGCGGCACTGCGGCGTTCAGTGGGGACGTGGCCAGCAACGACGCCTTGTTCATCGTCGACAATGGCGGCGCTGTGATCGTTGCCGGGACCTTTACGAACGAAGCTTCGGGTATGAACGGGCTGGCGCTTTTCGACGATGCCGTCCTGACCGTCGACAACCTGGTCAACACCAACGCCGGATCGGTTTTCGTGTCCACCGATGCGACCCTGAACGCGGCACTCGCCAATGACGGGGCGTCCGAGGTCATTGTGCTGGGCACCGTTGAAGGTAACTTCGACAACCGGGACGATGCGGAGTTCCGGCTTGTCGGGGGTACGCTTGATGGTGATCTGACCAATGCCGACAA
Organism: Paracoccaceae bacterium; assembly: GCA_007123625.1. Classification (GTDB taxonomy): domain Bacteria; phylum Pseudomonadota; class Alphaproteobacteria; order Rhodobacterales; family Rhodobacteraceae; genus Rhabdonatronobacter. Next base: position 2,521 of record SKKS01000459.1, on the reverse strand, counting down.
CGGGCGCGTGCTTATGCTTGGTGACGCGCGGATCACCGGAAACGTGGTCAATTCCGGCGGTGAGCTTGAGCTTGAGGTGGTCGCTGACTTCATTGTGGAGGGTGACCTCGATGTGGACGCCAGCACCGGCATTCTGGCGATGGGGGTCATCGAAGGCGATGTGATCAACGCACCGGGTGGTGCCCTTGCCGCCATCGGAGACCTGACTATCGAAGGCGATCTGATCAATGTGAGCGATCCGGACGCAGCTCTCTATTCCGGGGCGGTTGTCGGTGTGGACAACACGTTGCGCGTCGGCGCGCTTGTGAACGGCGTCGATAGTTCGGTGCTTGTGCTCGAAGGGGCGACCTTTCAGGGAACGGTCGGGGATCTGGTCAACGAAGGCGATGTGGTCGTCAACAATGGTGGTACTTTCGCGGGCAGCACCGTGATTGCCATCACGGAAGATGGACGGATCATCTTCAACGGCGCAGACGATACCATGACGCTTGCCGCGCCTGAGATAAACAATGCCGGGCTGTTTTTCGTTGTGGACGGCGATCTTGCAGTCAATGGCAGCTTTTCGAACCTGGCGGGTGGTCAGGTCGGCATTGTCGGCACTGCGGCCTTCGACTCGGATGTGACGAATACAGATGCCGTTTTCGGCATCAGCGAAGACGCCGAGGTGGTAATCGACGGCAGCATCATCAACCAGGGCGACGGCCTCATCGCCCTGTCCGGGGGACGGATAGACGGCAATATTGTCAACAGCGGCGGGCAGGTGGCCTTTGACGCGGATGGCAACCCGCTGCCGCTCGTCAGCACCGGTGTGGTTGCCTCGGGCGAGATCACGGGCAATGTGGCCAACAACGCAGGCGGCGCCTTTGTCGCCATCGGCGATCTGGCCATTGGCGGTTCGGTCACGAACCGCGCGGGTGAATTCGATGCGGATGGCAACCCGCTCGAAGGGTTCGGCGTGGTGCCCGGTGGCGTGACGCTCGAGATCGCGTCAGATCTGGATAACCTTGACGATGGTGCAGTGATCGTCGGTGATGGCAGCTCGATCGCAGTGGGCGGCACGCTGACCAACGAAGGAACGGTCGATATCCTTGATTTCAGTCTGCTGCAGGCCGATACCATCGACAACAGCGGCGGTATCTTCCTGTTTGAAGGCGCCATGCTTGAGGGTACCGGCAATACGCTGAACAACACCGGCTTGATCGCGGTCGGGACCGACGGCGTCGTAGTCGACGCAGGAGATATCACCAATTCCACGGACGACGGATTCATTCTGTTCAATGGTCCGGGCGGCACGGCGCTGCTTCAAGCCGGTGGCGACATTGTCAACGCAAACGGGATTATCCTGAATGACGGCGGGCTCGACATCGCGGCGGTGAATCTGGTCAATGATGACGATGGCACGCTGATATTCCAGGGGGGCGATGTGGACATCGACCTTACCGGCAGCATGACCAATCGTGGAGCGCTGATCCATGACAGTGGTGCATTGAGCGTTACCGCCGACAGCCTTGCCAATGCCGAGGACGGTGTAGTCCTTTTGCGAGGCGAGGATGCGGAGTTCACCCTGACCGGGGGCATGGCCAATGACGGCACCATGGTCCATGGCAGCGGCGCCTTGAACATCGCAGGCGACAGCCTGAACATCGGAACTGATGGCGCGCTGATATTGAACTCCGACGGGCCGGTCGCAATCGACCTTGCCGGTGCATTTTCGAATGCCGGTACCCTGCTCCAGAGCGACGGTACCCTTGACTTGTCGGCGAACAGCGGAACCAACAATGGCCTTGTGGTCTTTGACGGCGATACAGCGCAGATCACGCTCGAACCTGCCCAGGGTTTTGTGAATGAGGCGATCATCATCCATTCGGATGGTAACCTGACTATCACGGGAGGCGCATTCGTCAATCAGGGCGCTGCCGGCCAATTGATACTGGCCGGTGATGCGGCAATTTTCAATTCGGACGTGGAGAACCGCGCTGAAGGTGAGATTGTTCTGACCAACAATGTCGAGGCGACGATCAATGGCGCATTTCTGAACACCGATGCCGCCAGCATCGCGCTTGCCGAAGCTTCCGACGTTGCGCTCACGGTGACTGGCGGGATCACCAATGACCAATCCGCGAACGTCGAAATCGGCGCAGGAGCTTTCCTGACCGGCGATCTGACCAACCGCGACGATGCGGTGGTCGATGTATTCGGAACCCTGACTGGTGATCTGAACAACGCCGATGATGCACAAATCATCATCAACCAGGGTACGGTCAATGGAAACGTCACCAACGTCGGCAATGGCCTTGTCGGAGTGGCCGACGGGCTGATCGACGGCAATGTCATCAACAGCGGCGGGCAGGTGGCCTTTGACGCGGATGGCAACCCGCTGCCGCTCGACAGCACAGGTATCATTGTCTCGGGTGAGATCACGGGCAATGTTGCGAACAACTCGGGTGGCGCCTTCGTTGTATTCGATGATCTGGTTATCGGCGGGTCGGTAACCAATGCGGCCCGACAGCTTGACGCAGAT
>SKKS01000006.1 GCA_007123625.1 Paracoccaceae bacterium | reverse complement strand
CTACCAGCCGATGGCATAGGCCTCGCGCCGGGGGTCCGAACCCGCTGCCATGCGCCCCTTTTGACGATCGGATTCGATCAGCGAAAGTGATCCCGCCGTCCACACGAGATCGGGCCACGACTCCACGTTGTGCCCGCGCGCGGCAAGGTCCGCTCCGATCGCCGTATCAAGCGAGTTTTCAAGCTTGAGTACCAGATGCTGGCGCTCATGCGGCTCCCACGAGGACGGGAAATCATATGTGGCAAAGCGCGGGCTTTCGACTGCGTGCTGCGTGTCGAACCCGAACACCACCCGGTTCACAAACCCCTGCAGCATCGCCTGCGTTTGGACGTCGCCCCCCGGGGACCCGAAAGGCATGATGCGCCCTTCTGGGCCCACCGCGAGTGCGGGGTTGGGTGTCAGCCTGGGGCGCTTGCCCGGTGCAACGCTCGCCGGGTGGTCGGGATTGGTCCAGGACTGCGAGCCGCGCGCTGACACCAGAAAGCCCAGCTTGGGCGCGACCGGTGCATGATGCGGCGCGTCGCTGGGGGTCGCCGAGAAGGCGTTGCCTGCCTTGTCGACGACGCAGACATAGCTTGTATCCATACTGGAGTCGCCGACCGCAAGGTCTGCTTTGGCTTCGGCGGCAGCGTCGTTGTCGGCATCGGCAAAGGACGTGGCCCTGTTCATGCGGATGCGCGCCGCCTGCGCACGGGCATGCGCATCGGACAAGAGCCTGTTCATGGGCACATCGACGAACTTTGGATCGCCATAATACCGATCGCGGTCGCTCGCGGCGAGCTTGATCGCCTCGCACATCATGTGGACATAGTCGGCAGAGTTATGCCCCAGCGCGTGCAGGTCGAAGGTCTTGACGATGTTCAGCGCCTGCAGAAGCATCGGCCCCTGGCACCACGGGCCGCACCCATTGACCTGCCACTCGCCGAAACGGACCGAGATCGGCTTTTCCAATTCGACCGAAAAATCGCGCAGGTCTTCGAGGGTCAGTTCCCCCCCCTCCGACTGGACATGCGAAACCATCTCACGCGCGATGTCCCCTTCATAGAAAGCGTGGCGCGCAGCGGCAAGGCCCGCCGCGCGCCCCCCTTTGGCTGCGGCGGCGCAATCCTCGTCGGCCAGAAACTGGATGGACGCGCCCAGCTCCCGCTGGCGAAAGATCTCGCCCGGGACGGGCGGCGCGCCGTTCGGCAGATAGATCGCCGCGGTCGATGGATAGCGGGCGTACCCCTCCTGCTTTTCGGCGATACGTGCGCTGAAGAATTCGTACATCGGAAAGCCGTCGCGGGCGAATTCGATGGCAAAGGATGCGACCTCGGCAAAGCTCATTCGGCCATAGCGCGACAGAGCAGTGATCCATGCATCCGGCGCCGCCGGGACCACGGTGCGCAGAATTCCAAGGGGTATCCGTCCGCCATGAAGGCGGTTGAAGTAATCGGCATCCACGGATTTGGGCCAGGTTCCAAGGCCGCTGATCGTCACCATCTCGTCGTGTTCGGCGGAATAAAGGATGATCGGCGCCACGCCGCCGAACCCTACCAGAATGCTTTCCAGCACCTCGGTCGCGATACCGGCGGCGACGCCCGCATCGATTGCGTTCCCGCCGCTGCGCATGATCTCCGAGGCTGCCATGGCGGCCAGAGGATGCCCGGCCGCCACTGCATAGCGCTGTCCCGTCACAAGGGGTTTGCAGGTCATTTCGGGGTTCCTCCGGTTGTGTTGCGATCATCCGACAGGCCGGTCGCAAAAGCGACCGGCCGTTTCTTCAAGCAATCACTGCCAGGGCGACGATTCCCAGAGCGCGTTCAGCCGCGACAGGTCGGTATCGACGATTTCCTTGAACGTCGCACCGTCGGCATAGAACAGGGGTATCCCCTGACGCTCCGCGATTGCGATGAACTCCGGGTCGTTCATCGTGGCTTCGACCGCCGCAGCAATCTTGTCGCGCACGTCGTCGGGAAGCGGGCCCGGTGCGGCGATCCCGCGCAGCGCACCCCACAGCACATCGACGCCCTGCTCACGGGCGGTCGGTGCGTCGGGAAGCGCGGCGGGGCGATCCATCGCGAAGCTTGCAATGATTCGCATCTGCTCTTCTTCCACATAGGGAATGAGCGCGCTCAAGGTGGTGATCCCGGCGTCGACATGCCCGCCCAGTACCTGGGTCAGTGTTCCGGCGCCGCCATCCGCCGGGATATAGTTGAACGACAACCCGGTTTCGCCTTCGAACACCATCAGTGCCAGATGCGCGGCGCCGCCGACGCCTGCGGCGGCCACCGTGACCTCGCCCGGGTTCTCGCGCGCGGCCTCCATCAGGGCGTCAAGCGAGTCGTAGGGCGAGTCGGCGGCCACGAAGAAGTTGTGAGGGTCCGACGTGACGTTGCCAAGGAATTCGAAATCGTCAAGGCTGTAGGGTGCCTCGTCCTGACCGAAGGGGGCGGTCACCAGCGCCGGATACGACAGCATCATCAAAGTGTGCCCGTCGGGGTTGGCGCGTGACGTGGCGATCGAAGCCACGGCTCCGGCAGCGCCGGGGCGGTTGATGACCGCGATCGAAGCGCCATCGCCAAGATGCTTTTCAAGGAACGGCGCGATGGTGCGCGTGGCGGTGTCGACCGGCCCGCCCGCGGCGAATCCTACCAGAACCTCGATGGTGCGGCTGGGAAAGTTCGATTGCGCCGAAGCCGTTGTGCCAACGGTCGCAACTGCCATAGCGCAGAGCGCTGTCGTGAACTTCATATGCATTGGTCTGCCTCCTGTTGATGGGTTTGGTGGTCTTCGGCGACGTGACATCACTCCATTGTTTCCCTTTCGACGAGGGTGGTCCGCCCGTCGCGAAGTCGGCGGCGCAAGTCCCTGATGAAGCGCGACAGGGCTGCAAGGATGATCAGCGCAAGCAGCGCCACAAGGATCTTCGACACGACATTCTGGAACAGATAGGTCCAGTCCCCGCGTGCGATGCGCAGCGCAACCCGCAGGTTGAATTCGGCCACGCCGCCCAGGATCAGGCCCAGGACGAACGGTGCGACCGGGAAATCGAGCTTGATCATGAAGTACCCGACCAGTCCGAAGCCAACGGCCATGTAAAGATGCATGATCTCGTAGGTCGTGGTGTAGATGCCGATGGTCATGAGCGAGACGATCAACGGCACCAGCACGACACTGGGCAACCTCAGGACCTGCGCGAACAGGCGTGTCGCTACCATGCCGCCAAGGACGAACAGGATCGCTGCGGTGAACAGCATCTGGATCATGAAGCCATAGACGATCACGGGTTCTTCGCGGAACAGTTGCGGCCCAGGCACCAGCCCGTGCACAAGCAGGGCGCCCATGATGATCGCGGCGATGGCATTGCCGGGAATGCCCAGGGTCAGCATCGGAATCAGGGACGAGCTGTTGTCGGCGCTGTTGCCGCATTCGGCCGCAGCCACGCCCCTGGGGTTGCCCTTCCCAAAGGTTTCGGGGTCCTTGGCCGCACGCTTTTCCTCGTTATAGGCAAGCAGCGCCGCAGCGTTCCCGCCGACCCCCGGAAGGATGCCGACAATGATTCCGATCACCCCGGAACGGGTCAGGGTCGGCAACATGCCCTTGAGGATCGGGCCTTCGTCCTTGTCTCGCGACAGTCTCAGCGCCTCGCCGCTGACGCCGGTCATCTTGCCTTCCTGCGCCATCATGAGCACGCGCGAGAAGGCAAAAAGCCCGGTCAGCACCACGACGGTCGGAAGGCCGTCGGCCAACTCCCAATAGCCGAAGTGGAAGCGCATCGCTCCGGTGATCTGGTCCATGCCGACCGTCGCCAGCAACATGCCGAAACACGCGGCGATCAACCCCTTGACCGGATCACTGCCCAGCAGCACCGCGATGGAACTGAGCCCGAGCATCGCCAGCCAGAAATATTCCGCCGGCCCGAACAGCAGCGTCACCTTCGCCAGCGGGGGCGCGATCAGAATAAGCGCGATCGCCGACGCGATTGCGCCCAGCGCCGAGGCATAGCACGCGATCCGCAGAGCATGCGCTGACCGACCCTTCTGGGCCATCGGATACCCGTCGAACGTGGTCGCCACCGCAGCCGGAGTGCCCGGCACATTGAGCAGAATCGCCGGGATCGCGTTGCCGTAGGACGCGCCGTTGAATATCCCCGCGATCAGACCCAGCGCAAAAAGCGGCTCCATCCCAAAGGTCAGCGGGATCAGGATGGCAATGCCGACCGTCACGTTGATGCCCGGCAATGCGCCGATGATGATGCCGGCGATGGTGCCTGTGATCATGGCAGCCAGATTGCCCAGCGTCATGACTGCGAAGAATGCATCCGTAAGGGCCGTCAGCATCAGCGGATACTCCTGATGAATTCGAGCAGCATCTCGGATGGCAGCGGCCGCCGGAAGACAACCTCGAACATGAAGTAGACACAAACCAGGTAAATCAGCGTGGTGAGCGCAATGTAAGCGGGGCGGCGGAAACCGATCACCCACGCCAGCACCGGAATGAAGAACACGGTCGAAGTGATGTAGCCAACATGGACGACAGCGTTGATGTAGATCAGCGAGATCACCAGCGCGGCCACAAAGATCCGCCAACGTTCAAAAACCGTTTCGGTCTGGCGACCGGCCAGCACTGAACGCACCAGATAGACAAGCGAAAAGAACCCGAGCGCGGCGATGATCGCCATGGGAAAGAACGCCGCCGCGCCGCGGATCGCGACCGCTTCGCGCCAGGCAAAGACCGAGAACGCCACCAGGACCAATCCCGCCATAACTTCGGCGCTTCTGAAGGTCATGGCAGGTGCTTTTGTTGATCGATCTTCGAAGTTGTTGGCATTTTGCTCATGCGTCTACTGCCTTGGCCAGAGGGTTGGATTTGATGATCCAGAGTATCTGCACTGTCTGATCGCCGAGCGCTTCAAACCGGTGGGGCTTGCTTGAATCGAACTGGAAGCTGTCACCCGTCTCCAGCTCATAAGCTTCGCCCCCGATTTCGATCCGTGCGGCGCCAGACACCACGACCCCGGCCTTTTCGCCGGGTCGGCTCCACGGCTCGGGGCCGGAGCCGCCACCCGGCTGGATCACCAGCAACAACAGTTCAAGATCGGATTTTTCACCCGGGGACAATCTTTGCTTCGTCAGTCCGATCTCGTCGAAGTCAAGAGAAATGCGGTCACACTGACGCACAACGGGGCACAACTCACCCTGCGCCGCCGAAGCCGAAGGCGGGAATAGGTCACCCATGGTCAAATCAAGAGCAACACGCAACTTCTCGAGAACCTTGAGCGAAGGCGTGGATTTCCCACGCTCGATTCTGCTCAGCATCGCAACGGAAACACCCGCCGAGACCGAAACTTCTGTCAGGGAAAGGTTTTTCGCCTTCCTGATGGCGCGAATGCGGCTTCCGAGCGCCGAATGGGGAGGACGGTCATCCGCGCGCCCCGCAACGGAACCCGCATCCGAGCGCCCTTCAAGCGCCGCCTCAGGTCCGGCGCTCATGCGCGCCTCCAGGAAATCACCACCGGGATCAAGCTCACGACCACCCCCGTTCTTCCAGCCGGACAGGACCGAAGGGACTCCTTCGAACGCACCTAGCTGCCGTATGTTTTCACTTTTTACCTAGACTAAAAATTTAACCTATATGAGAATACGAGTCAATGCTTGCAACACATCCCCCCCTCGTCCGGCACAGGCCGGGAAGTGCCGATCCCGTGCCTGTGCCGGTGGCCGTCCGCTATAACATACCCTTGCGCGCGCGCTCCGGACGGCAAAGGACTTTCGCCAATTGCCCCGAACACAGGAGCAGGCCATGACACTCTCTGACCCCCCAGACGGGCCGGTAGAAATCCATCCGCGCGGCGATGCTTTCGCGAGCTTCGTCGCCAGTGCGCGCAGCATGCCCCTTCCCGGCCATGTTGTCGAACGCGCAAAGTCTGCGCTTGTCGATCATCTTGGTGTTGCCATCGGCGGAATGGGCGAACCGGCCGCGCAGGGCGCCCGCGCAGTCGCAGACGCATGGCGCGCCCCGGGCAATGCTGCTGTCATCCTTGGGGGGCGGACCAATGCGGCGCTGGCGGCGTTTGTGAATGGCACCGCCGCGCATTGTCTGGACTTTGACGACACCCATGCCGCAGGCGCCGGGCATATCAGCGCCCCGGTGTGGTCGACGGCGCTTGCCGTGGCCGCAGACCGAGGCCACGACGAGCCGATGGCCCTTCGCGGCTTCGTTGTCGGCTACGAGATCATGGCGCGCCTTGGCCACGGTGGCACGAGGGGGATCGGCAAGGCGTTGCAGGAGCGCGGCCTGCATCCGACCGGCATCAACGGTGGTGTCGGGGCCGCCGCCGCTGTTTCCGCGATGTCAGGCCATGACACGGCGATGGCGGCAAATGCCTTGGGTCTGGCCGCAACCTCGGCGGCGGGGCTTGTGGGCTCCTTCGGGACCGATGCGAAGCCTTATCACGCGGGCCGCGCCGCGTGGAACGGCATCCTTGCCGCCGATCTGGCCAGCCAGGGGGTTACGGCGGCGCATTCGCTTTTCGAACGGGATGCCGGTATGCTGCATGCCTTCGTTCAGGATGGCGCGGTCGCGGTGCCCGAAATCGACTTCAGGACATGGGAGCTGGATCGGAACGGCTACAAACCCTATGCCTGCTGCAGGGCCGCGCATGCGTCGATTCTGGCCGCCCAGAACCTGTGTAACAGGCTTTGCGGGCGCACAATCGCGCGAGTTCGTGCCCGGGTGCACTGGAGCGCGCAATTCACCGCCGCCCACCAGGACCCGCAAACCCCACTCGAGGCGAAATTCAGCGTTGCCTACTGCATCGCCGCGGCACTGTGTGGCTACGGCATGAGTATCCGCGATTTCGAACATCCAACGCTGGCCGACAAGGATATTCGCCGCTTGCTGCCATTGATCGAAATCGTGCCGGTAAGGGACCAACCCCAGGCCGAAGCCTATGTTGACGTGTGGTGCGCGGACGGGCTGCATTTTCAGGGCGAGACCAAGTGCTTCCTTGGGCACCCCGACAACCCGATGCGCGCCGAACAGGTCGAAGCGAAGTTCATGTCGCTTGTCATCCCCGCCATGGGAGAACAGCATGCGCGCCGCCTGTTCGAAACCCTGGTGAACTTTGAAAGGCCGGGCGCGCTGCAAGAAATCACCGATCTGGTAACAGCCAGATGAGTTCGCAACTGGAACCACGTGCGCTGACAGACGGCGACCTGTACACCCCCCGCCAGCGGCCCGGCAAGCTGTCAGCGCACGCTTGTGCGAAAACACCGTTCCAGGTGCCGCCAAAGCCGCCCATGTATGGAGAACACCGATGAGCTTCGAAACCCCCTACCCCTCGCGGCGTGTGCCGTTGCTTGCGCGCAACGTCGTGGCGACGTCCCAGCCGCTTGCGGCGCAAGCAGGGCTCAGGATGCTGCATGCGGGCGGCAACGCCATCGACGCGGCGCTCGCGGCGGCGATCACCCTCACCGTGGTCGAACCCACGGGCAACGGACTTGGGTCCGACGCGTTCGCCATCGTCTGGGACGGTCAGGAACTGCATGGCCTGAATGCATCCGGCCGATCGCCTGCGGCCTGGACGCCCGAGCGGTTCGCCAACAGCGCCGAAATGCCCCAGCGCGGCTGGGAAAGCGTGACCGTGCCCGGCGCGGTATCATCGTGGGTGGCGCTTTCGGACCGCTTCGGCCGCTTGCCTTTCGAGACGCTTTTTGCACCCGCGATCGACTATGCCGAACGCGGGTTTGCGGTCTCTCCGACGATTGCGGTGCTCTGGCAAAAGGGGGCTGATCTGCTTTCGGACCAGCCCGGCTTTGCCGAAACCTTCATGCCGAACGGTCGCGCGCCCAAAGCCGGGGAGCTGTTCCGGAACCCGGCACAGGCCGAAACCCTTCGCCTTGTGGCCGACACGCGCGGCGAAGCCTTCTACCGCGGCGCCATCGCCGAGAAGATCGCCGCCGAGGCCGCACGCCACGGCGCGGCGCTTACCGTGGACGACCTGGGCGCACAGGTGCCCGATTGGTGCGGCACCATCTCGACGGCATTCCAGGGCTACGACCTGCACGAGATCCCGCCGAACGGCCAGGGCATTGCCGCGCTGATCGCGCTGGGATTGCTGTCGCACACCGATGTCGCACAGCGCGACCCCGACGACCCGCTGGCGATCCATTTACAGATCGAGGCCATGAAGCTTGCCCTCGCCGACACCAATCGTTTTGTCGGCGACCCTGCATACATGGCAACCGGCGTCGATGCGCTGCTTGACCCCGGCTATCTGGCGTTGCGGGCAAAGGCGATCGATCCCACGCGCGCGCAGATTGCATCAGTGGGGGCGCCGCGCGAAGGCGGCACGGTATACGTCACCGCCGCCGATGAAGCGGGCATGATGGTGTCGTTCATCCAGTCCAATTATTCCGGTTTTGGCTCCGGGGTCGTTGTGCCCGGCACAGGCGTGCACCTACAGAACCGCGGGTACGGATTCACCACCAAACGTGGCCACCCGAACGAGGTCGGCCCCCGCAAGCGACCGTTCCATACCATCATCCCCGGCTTCGTCACGCGCGACGGCCTTGCGGACATGAGTTTCGGCGTCATGGGCGGGCCGATGCAGGCGCAAGGTCACGTGCAGATGGTGATGCGCTGCCTGATCGCCGGGCAGACCCCCCAGGCGGCAAGCGACGCTCCGCGCTGGCGGTTTGTGTCAGGGCGCAGTGTCGCCGCAGAAACCGCAATGGCGCCGGGGCTTTTGCAAGCGCTTGCGGACCTTGGGCACGAAATCACCCTTGAAGCCCCAGACAGCGCATTCGGCTTTGGCGGCGCCCAACTGATCCGGCACACGCCGGCGGGATATGTCGCGGGGTCCGATCACCGGAAGGACGGCAATGCCGTCGGGTTCTGAGATGCCTGTATCAGCTTCGGGTACGGCCCCCGGTTCCGCCATCGTCCTTGGCGCAGGCGTTGTCGGAACGGCGTGCGCTCTGCAGCTTGCGCGCGCAGGCATCAAGACAACGCTTGTCGACTGGCAGGACCCCGGCAGCGGGGCGTCGTCGGGTAATGCCGGCAGCCTGAGCGCGCAATCGATTGTGCCGATCGCTCTGCCGGGGATGCTGCGGCAGGTTCCGAAGTGGCTGCTCGATCCCGCGGGCCCGCTGCATGTCCGCTGGAGGTATTTGCCCAGGGCCGCGCCATGGCTGTGGAAATGGCTGCTTGCAAGCCGCATGGACACCGTCCACCGCTCTGCTGCCGCGCTGCATGCGCTGCTTGGCACCGCGATCGAGGATTTCGAGGAGCTTCTGGGACCCACGGACGCGGCGCGCCTGATCCGGCGGCGCGGGCAGCTTCTGGTCTGGCGCACGGCACGCCCCGATCGCACCGAAGCCATCGGGCATGGATTGCGCGAACTGCACGACGTTGACATGGAGTGGCTGACACCACCCGAAATCGCCGATCTGGAACCGGCGCTTGCGCCCGTGTTCGCGCGCGGGCTGCTTCTGAGGCGACATGGACATCTTGTCGATCCTCTGGATGCCGTGCAGACGCTGGCCCGGCACTTCCACGCGGCGGGCGGCACCTTCGTCAAGGCCCGGGCAACAGACATCGACGTCAGCGCCGACAGGTCCGTGGCGTTGTGGCTGGACAGCGGGCAGACCGTTCATGCCGCACGGCTGGTGATTGCGGCCGGGGCCTGGTCCACGCGCCTTACTTCAAAACTGGGGCTCAGGATTCCGCTTGAAACCGAACGCGGGTATCATGCCACGTTTCCGGGCGTGAGCGGCTACTGCACGCGCCCCGTCATGGACGTGAACAACAGCACGATCGTCACCCCCATGGCGCCGGGGCTGCGCGTTGCCGGCACGGTCGAGATCGCAGGCGTCGATTCCCCGCCCGACTATCGCCGCGCGGAAGCACTTCTGCCCCACTTTCGCACGATGTTCGCGAACCCGCCTGAAGGGGCGCCGACCTTCTGGATGGGATGCCGCCCGTCGCTGCCCGACAGCATACCCGTCATTGACCGTGTCGACGGCCTGCCGAATGTCGTTCTTGCCTTTGGCCATGGCCATCTGGGCATGACGGGCGCGCCCGGAACCGCAAGAATCGTTCGCGACCTTGTTATGGATCGGCCGATAAACATGGACATTTCGGTGTTTCGATCCGGGCGTTTCGGGTAAAGCGCACCGGTGGCCTTTGCAGACGGCGCTGCAGAACACTGCCCTTGGGCGTTTCAATTCGTTCCAAAATGATTCAAGAAAGATCGTGTGAGTTCACTTAATCAGCTCCAGGCTGAGTTTATTTCTGCTGGATTATAGTGTGTTGCGTTTAATCGCTTTCAAATCCTGCAGCCCTGAAGAAGTTGTGGCATTCTCCTTCGGCGAAGAGGCCGCAGACATGTCCAACTGCGCGCCAGTGATCATCGTGGGTCCGCGCGGCTGCCCCGTCGGCGCGGCTCCAGACTGCCTGACTCGCGTTTCAGGATTACCATATCGTTGACGAACGTCACTGAAACACGGAACCGCGCGGCGCATGGGCATCGTGCGTGGCGCCGCGGTGGCGCAGCCATCAGCTGACTGCACCACGGTCCCCGGCGCGGAACACCTGCACCAGGATCGGCGTTGGATTGTAGCCGTTGCACGGATTGTGCATCTGCGGGCAGTTCGACAGCGCTGCCAGTACATCGCGTTCAGCGCGGAGGCCAACCCTGCTGCCCGGACGCAGGGCGGCTTCGGCGACGCCTGCGCACCCATCTTCGAGGATCGGCACGCTCATGAACCAGTTGATGTTCGCGACGATCCCCTCCCGCCCGATCCCGTAGGGCGCAAGGACCCCTTCAAAGTTCGAATAGCAGGATTCGGTCGTTTCCGCCCCATAGCGCAGGCGATTGTTCGGAATACTGCAGCAGCCATAGATCGTGTCGTGGCGGCCGATGGTGTCCTCAACCACCGTCATCAGCGCGTTGCCGCTGTCGGCGTGAAGCACCGTACCGAGGCCGACATAGACGTTGCCCTGAACCTTGATCGTGTTCGTGGCCGAGTACCGGTCGCCCGGATCGTCCGCATCAAAGCACAGGAAGTCCACGGCCTGCTGCCCTTCGAGATCGGTGATCACGAGCGTCTCGCCATGACGAACCCGATGCGCCCAGCCCTGCCTCGCGGGAACGATCTCTTCAAGAACGAGGCCCTGACCCTCAAGCATCTTCTGCCCTCCACCGACGTCATGTTGAAAGCCTAGCACGACAAGATGCCGGAGCACATGTGCACGACGCCCCTGGATGCGTTTCTGAGAACCTGTTGATTCAAGGCCAAAAAATGGATTGACATTTCTAGCCCCCTTGACCTATCCCTTGATCATTGAAGAGTTGCGCCCGGAGGACACCCGTCGCGGGCGCTTTGCTTTCCCCACATCGCGGATCCGGCTCCAGTCGCCAGTCGTCCTGGCGCTGCACCTTCGCACGCCTGCCGTAGCCCAAAATCAGAGACCCACCCCATG
>SKKS01000115.1 GCA_007123625.1 Paracoccaceae bacterium | reverse complement strand
TGCCAAGGCTGCCGAGCAGAAAGTCGGCTTCGTCGATGCGCCGGTATCCGGTGGACAGGCGGGGGCGGAGAATGGCGTGCTGTCGATCATGTGCGGCGGGAACGCCGCCGATTTCGACCGCGCCGCGCCAGTGATGGATGCCTATGCCCGCATCGCGCGGCTGATGGGCGAGAGCGGTGCAGGGCAGATTGCCAAGATGATGAACCAGATCTGTATCGCCGGGGTGTTGCAGGGGCTGGCCGAGGCGCTGCATTTCGGTGAAAAGGCGGGCATGGACGGGCGTGCCGTGGTCGAGGTGATCTCTCAGGGTGCGGCAGGGTCGTGGCAGATGCAGAACCGCCATGGCAGCATGCTGGACGGGGAATTCAACCACGGTTTCGCCGTGGACTGGATGCGCAAGGATCTGGGCATCTGTCTGGCAACTGCCGACGAAGTGGGCGCGGCCCTGCCACTGACCGCGCTGGTGGACCAGTTCTACAAGGAGGTGCAGACGATGGGCGGTGGACGCTGGGACACATCCGCGCTGATCGCGCGGTTGCGCAAGTTCGGAGAGGCGTGATGCTGTATGCGCTGGAGGGGCGGCAGCCGCTTGTGCCGGAAAACGGGGATTACTGGGTCGCGCCGGGCGCGCATGTGATCGGGGATGTGCGTCTGGCTGAGGGCGTCTCGATCTGGTTCGGCGCGGTGCTGCGCGGCGATAATGAACCGCTGGAGATCGGCGTAGGCAGCAATATCCAGGAAAACTGCGTGCTGCATACGGATATGGGCTATCCGCTGCGGATCGGGGCGGATTGCACCATCGGGCACAAGGCCATGTTGCATGGCTGCACCATTGGCGCGGGGTCGCTGGTCGGGATGGGGGCAACCGTTCTGAACGGCGCGGTCATCGGCCGGGGGTGCCTGATCGGGGCCGGGGCGTTGGTGACGGAAGGCAAGATCATTCCCGATGGCGCGCTGGTCATGGGCGCGCCGGGGCGCGTGGTGCGCCAGCTTGATGATGCCGCGCGTGCGGGCCTGCTGGCCTCGGCGCATGGTTACCGGGGCAACATGCAGCGCTATCGGGCCGGTCTGACGCCGGTTTCGTGATCTTGGTATCTTTAGGCGGCTCCGCCCGGCCCCCGCGCGGATGTCACGCCCCACCCACCCTCCCGCGCGCCATCCGCGCGGGGGCCGGGCGGAGCATTAACGCATCCCGATTCCCATCTGCATCAGGGCGCGCCGGACCGGGCTGGCGGAATACATCATGTCGAGGATCCGCGCGCGGGCATCGCGCAGGGGTTGCGCCGCGATCATCGAGGCGCGGTTGAGCATCCCGACGCCCGCGACCCGCAGCGCCACATCCGGGTAGCGCCTGCGCTGATAGGCGGCCAGCATTTCGGGGCTGCCAAGCGTCTCGGGCGTGGCCAGATCGACCAGCACCGCAAGATCGGCCAGCGACATGTTCAGCCCCTGCGCCCCGATGGGCGGAACGACATGGGCGGCTTCGGCCATCAGCGCCGTACGCTCGCCCACAAGCCGCGTGGCGATCTGGCTGATGATCGGCCAGACTGTCAGCCTTGACGCCAGCGTCAGCGGGCCGAACAGGCCGCAGGACCGCGCTGTCATCTCGGCCTCGAAGTCAGCTTTCGGCAGCGCCGCGAGCCGCGCCACTTCGGGCCCGGTTTCCATCCAGACAATGGCAGAGCAGGGTTTCCCGTCCCGGTCGGGCAGGGGCACGAACGTGAAAGGCCCCCCCGAGCGGTGGATTTCAGTCGAGACATTTTCATGCGCCGTGGGATGGGTCACGGCAAAGGCCAGCGCCTTTTGTCCGAAACGGGTGGTGCGCACGTCGATGCCCAGGGCCTGCCGCATCGGTGAATTGCGCCCGTCGGCGGCGATCAGCAACTGCGCTTCGACCTGTGTGCCATCGCTCAGCCCGATCAGGGCGCTTGTTTCGCGGGTCGTCAGGCGCTGCGTGCCGATGCCGGCACGAAAGCTGACATTTGGCAGTTCTGCCAGCCTTGCAGCACATTCGCGGCGCAAGAGCCAGTTGGGCAGGTTCCACCCGAAAGGCTGGTCCGAGATGTCGGCGGCATCAAAGTCATGGCTGACGCGCGGCTCCGGGACTTCGCCACCCGCATCCACAATGCGCATAACCTGCAAGGGGGTTGCCTGCGCCCTCAACCTCTCCCACAACCCTGCGGCCTCCAGCACCATGACCGAGGGTTGCAGGAACGCCGTGCTGCGCAGATCCGCGCCGGGGTCGGCGTCGGTCATGATCGGGGGTGTCGGGTCCACGCAAAGGACAGAGTATCCGTGCGATCCGAAGGCGGCAGCTGCCGTCATTCCGGCAATGCCGCCCCCCGAGATGACAATATCAAACTGTTCGCGCATCATGTCTGTCCCTCGGACGGTTTCTGATATTCTCAGAGTTTACTGAAATGAAACAGATCGACAATGTGGCATACTGCTGCGCCTTCCGCAGCCTATCCGAAGACGATGAACAGCAGCATCACCACCATGAAAAGTGCGGCCCCCACCATCACCGCCGCGATGCCGGGCAGGCCCCAGACCATGCCGGAGATCACCAGCACGTTGAGAAAGACCATCAGGGCCGCCCAGATCGGCCAGGGTTCTTCGGCATTGCGCCAGTCGTTCTTGCGGGGGTGTTCCGAGTTCTGCGACGACATCCACGACCTCCATCCATTCACATATGCAGGATGTATGTTTCACGGATGGACCCGTCATCAGGACAGATTGCCGCGCTCCGGGTCGAAACGGCGTCCTCAGACCCGCAGCAGCGCAAGAAACGCGCCGAGGTCTGCAGTGTGGTGATGGATGTGCAGGGCGTCATGCGGTTCGGGGGCCACATGGACCGTGCGCATCCCCATCGCATGCGGCGCGGCAAGATTGCGGGGATCATCCTCGAACATGGCGGCGCGGGTCGTATCCAGCCCGTCCCTGGCGAAGACGCGCGCGAAGGCATCGGCCTCGGGCTTGGGGCGGTAGCCCGCATCCTCGACGCCGTAGACCGCATCGAAAATCCCCGACAGCCCGCGCGCCTCCAGGACGCGCTGGGCATAGGCGGCTGATCCATTGGTGTAG
>SKKS01000425.1 GCA_007123625.1 Paracoccaceae bacterium | reverse complement strand
TTTTTGCGGGTATCATTCTCTCAGCCTCTGGATACAGCAGTGTCTTTGCCCGGTGCAGGAGTGCCGGCTGTATCCTTGCCGCTCATGCCCTTCATGATCACCCCCATGACCCGCACGCGGCCCCATCGCGGCAGCATCGCCAGTGACCAGCCGAGGACCTTGGCGAGAGCGCCCGGGCGCACTGTGCCGCGCCGGCCAAGGGCGGCCAGCGCGCTGCGCGCCACTGTGTCAGGGGTCGCAGCCCGCCCCATCTGCATGCCTGCGCGGGCGGCAAAACCGGTGCCGACGGGGCCGGGCGCGACAGAGAGAACCTGAACCCCAAGGGGGCGCATCTCTGCCGCGATGCCTTCGGCGAAACTCTGCACGAAGCCCTTTGTGGCGGCATAGGTGGCGGACAGGGGTGCGCCGTTGAACCCCACGAGCGAGCCGAACAGAACGATCCCGCCGCGCCCCTGCTGTGCCATGCGCTGGCCAAAGCCGTGGGAAAGCTCGACAACAGAACGGCAGTTCAGATCGACCATGTTGATTTCGCTGGCCATATCCTGCTGCAGGAATCGTCCGACAGAGCCGAACCCGGCGGCGGCGATCACAAGTCCGATCTGCGTGCCCTTGGTCTCTTCCAGAACGGTGGCCACCGCATCGGGCGCGCTCAGGTCAATGGGGATGACTGCTACCTCGGTCCCGAACCGCACCCCCAGATCCCGCGCAAGCTCTCGCAAGGCGGTGCGCCTGCGGGCAACAAGGATCAGGTTGAACCCCTGTTCCGCGAGTTGCAAGGCGAAGGCGCGGCCGATGCCGTCGCTTGCCCCGGTGACAAGGGCTGTGGGGCCGAAACGGCGCTGCAAGCTATTGTCTCTTTTTGTCATGGATCGCCCTTTCCTGTGGCTTTGGGGTTATTCGCCCGCAAGGCGGAGCGTTGGTATCTTGGGGTTCAGGGTGACATCGGGTGCAACGCCCCGCGCGCGCCGGGACAGGGTCAGGGCGAACATCTGCGGCGTAAAGGCGAAGGCGAGCGTCACCGAAAGCGCCACACCCCCCGCAACCGACATCGCGAAGGGTGGCCAGAACCCGCCGCCGCCAAGGATCAGCGGCAGGAAGCCCCCAAAGGTGGTGATGGTGGTCGAGGTGATGTGCCGGGCTGATCCAGCGACCACATCAACCATCGCCGCGCGGTCGCCCGCGCTGGCCTGCGCGTTCCCTTGCAGCCCCGACAACACGATCAGGGCAGCGTTGATCGACACGCCGACCGACCCGATCACCCCGATGATCGCGTTGATCCCGAAGGGATAGTCGAAGATCGCCAGTGCCAGCATGGACAGCCCGGCCGACAGACCCGCGACCGTGAAGGCGATCAGCGTCAGACGGAAGGAGTTGAAGGTCATTACCACGACCGCGATCGACAAGGTGATGATCAGGCCAAGGGGCGCGACCAGGGCCTGCACCGTGCTGTTGCGCGCATCTGAATCGCCGCCGGTTTCCAGCCGGATACCTTGCGGCGGGGCGTAGCCCTCGGTCTCCAGCACCGCCATCGCCCCGGCCAGGGCCACGGCTGGCAGGACGCCGGGCAAGAGGTAACCCTGCACGGTGTTCACACGCTCGCCATTGCGCCGGGTGATCGTGCTTTCCGAAGGCTCCAGAATCAGCGCCCCGAGGGTCGAGAGCGGCACGCCCGGAAACTGGTCCGCAGCCGCCACGCCGGCGCCCCCCGGCGGCAGGATCGGCATGTCGCCGATGGCCACGGGGTCACCCCGCAGCCCCGCGCCAAGGCGCACGCGGACGGGCAGTTCCTCTGTCCCCTCCAGCAGCGAGCCGCCGGTGACGCCCTCCAGTCCTGCCTCCATCTGGCGCGCGATCTGGCCCAGATCAAGGCCCAGCAGCCGGGCGCGCGCCTCATCGACGTGAAGCATCAGCTTGGGCGCACCACCCGCAATGCCGGTGCGCACCATGGCCACCTGCGGGACTTGCGCCAGCAGGCCGCGCAACTCTTCTCCCGCCAGCCGCAGCGCGTCGATATCCTGCCCGACAAGGCGCAACTCTACCGGGGCATTGACCGGCGGGCCTTGCGTCAGTCCGCGGATCACGAAACGCACCTGTGTGTAGGCGGGTGGCAAGTTGGCCTGCAACTCGGCCAGCAGCCGTTCGGTCGCAGCAGGTGATGCCGTGCGGATCAGCGCTTGCGCAAACCCCGGGGCCTGATCGCGGTCGCCGACCATGTTGTAGTAGAAGGCCGGTGCAGAGCGCCCGATGACCCATGCCACGTCAAGAATGTTCTGTTCGGAGCTGAGCCGCGCATCGATCTCGCGCACCACGCGCAGGGTTTCGGCAATGCCGGTGCCGGGGGGAAGGTCGACCTCGATATGGAACTGATCGCGGTCCACGCCGGGAAAGAACTGCGGGGTGAGTGTCGGAAGCGACAGAAACCCCAGCACCGGCAGCACCAGCGCCAACGTCACCGTGCGCAGCGGGTTGGCCATGGAGAGCGTCAGAACCCCCCGAAAGCCGCGCATCATCGCACCGTCACGTGGCGGCGTGCCATCCCCCGGGCGCAGCGAGTATCCGGCAATCGCGGGGGTGATGGTCACAGCGACAATCAGCGACCATGCCAGCATCACGATGACCGCCGTGGCAATAGAGCCAACGAAATCCCCTGCGGGTCCCGGCAGAAGCAGCAGCGGCATGAAGGACAGGATGGTGGTGAGGGTCGAGGCAGCCAATGGGATCGTCAGCCGCCGCACCGACCCTGCAACAGCATCCAGACGTGAAAGGCCCGCCCGCAGCCGCTTGCCCACTTCATCCGTCATTACGATCGCCGCATCGACCAGGAGTCCCAGCGCCACAATCAGCCCGGTCACGCTCATCTGGTGGATGGGCACCGCAAGCGCATTCAGCGTGGCGATTGAGGCCAGCGTCACCACGGGCAGAACCATCGCCACGATCAGTGCGGACCGCGCGCCCAGCGTGATGAAGAGCACCGCCACCACCAGCGCGACACCTGCGGCCATGTTCAGGCCCACCTCGGTCAGGCGCTCGGAACTATAGCGGCTCTGGTCGAATACCGTCTCGATGGACAGCCCCCAGGGCAGGGTC
>SKKS01000436.1 GCA_007123625.1 Paracoccaceae bacterium | reverse complement strand
GCGCTGACGATGGGCGCGGGCTCGTTGGGTTGGGAACGAGAGCTGAAAACGGCTTGCCGCTCAGCTCTGGAAGGCGTCGTAGCGTGTGGCGCCCCGGCGGCGTTCGTCCACGGGTGCGGTCAGAACGGGCGCATGATGGGCGCGCTGTTCGCACGCGGCGCGCGGGCAGATGCGGCAGTTGATCCCGATGGGGGTGACCCGCGCATCGCCCAGTGACACGCCTTCTGCATAGCCGATCTCCGAGGCGTGGTCGATGGTGCAGCCCATCGCCACGGCCAGCCGGTTGTCCTGTCCGTGGCGTTCGAATGTGGGGCGGTCCACCGTGCGCGCGAACACGAAATAGCGCGACGAATCGGGCATTTCGACCAGTTGCGGCACGATCCGTCCCGGCGTGCGGAACGTCATGTGCACATCCAGTCGCGGGCAGGCGCCGCCGTATTCCGCCAGCTGGAAATCGGTTGCGTTGAAACGCTTGGTCACGTTCCCAGCCTTGTCGATGCGCAGAAAGAAGAAGGGTACGCCCTGGGCCCCGTTACGCTGTAGCGTCGTCGCCCGGTGGCAGGCCTGTTCGAAGCTGACGCCGAAGCGGGTGGCCAGGTGATCGAAATCGTACTTGCTGGCCTTTGCCTCGGCCAGGAAGGCGTCATAGGGCATCAGCACGGCGGCGGCGAAGTAGTTGGCCAGTTCCACCCGGCAGCGGGCGCGCCCCTGCGGGCTTTCGGGGGGCAGGTCTTCGAGCAGGCCGTCCAGTGCCGCGCTGCATTCGATCAGCCCCAGCACATGAACCAGCTGGAACACGCGGTTGGGGTGGTCCAGCGCCTCGGACAGCAGCACGGTGCTGCGGGATTCGTCATGGCTGCGCAGGGTGCGCGGCATCTCGTTCACGGGCGCGAGCCGCACCGTGATCGCGTGCCGGGTGCGCAAGCGCTCCTTGAGTGCGGAGTAGAGGTCGTCGATGGCCGGCGGGGGCGTATCCCAGAAATCCGCGGCGGCGTCCTCGATGGCGGGAAAGTGATTGCGGTGGCGGCGAAAGAAGTTGTGGACCGCCGCCTCGGGCGAGGCACCGAGCAGCGTCTCGCCGGTGCCGGAGCGGGCGGCGGCGGCCTGCAACTGGTCCGTCACGGCCAGATAGGCGCGGTGCAGTTGCGTCAGGGCACTCAGCACACGCGGCGCATGCGAGAGTGCGGCGCGCAGCTCCTGCAGGTCCGGGCGGGTGCCGTCGAAGATCGGGTCCTGCATCATGCCGCGCAGGTCGGCCAGCCGGGCGCCGGTATCGTCATCGGCGATTTCGCGCCAGTCCACGCCATAGGTTTCCATCAGTCGCAGCAGGATTGAAACCGATACACTGCGCTGGTTGTTCTCGAGCAAGTTGACATATGCCGGGCTGATTCCCAGAGCGCGGGCCATGTCGGACTGGGTCTGGCTGCGTTCGCTGCGCAGCCTGCGCAGATGGGGGCCGATAAAGGTCTTGCGCATGCGTGGCTTTCCTGCTTCGATACACAGGGATAAGATATCATGTATGCCACGGTCTGTGAAGTTTACAAATTCACAAAAATGGTGATTAGTAAAATCTCGCATTTACAGCAGAACCCGAAATCCCTTCGAACTTTGCGTCGTGGGTGGCAAGGTGCGTTCAACCTAGGAGGAACGCCATGAAAACCGGTCACGCCCATCTTTTCATTCCCGGCCCAACGAACATTCCCGAGGACGTGCGCCGCGCCCTGTCGGTGCCGATGCAGGACCATCGTGCGCCCGAATTCGCCGCCCTTCTGTCGCCGATCCTGCGCGATCTGAAGCCCGTTTTTGGTACCACGGACGGCACGGTGGTGCTGTTTCCCGGCTCGGGCACAGGGGCATGGGAAGCGGCAATCGCCAATACCCTCGCCCCGGGTGACCGGGTGCTGATGGCACGGCATGGGATGTTCTCGACCCTGTGGGTGGAAATGGCGCAGCGCCTGGGGCTGGATGTCGATGTGGTCGATGTCCCCTGGGGCGCGCCTTGTCCGGTCGATGCCTTTGCCCGCAAACTCGCGGACGATTCCGAGGGGCGCATCCGCGCGGTATTCGTGACACAGAACGAAACCGCGACCGGCGTGGCGTCTGATGTCGAAGCGGTGCGCGCGGAACTGGATGCCTGTGGCCATGACGCGCTTCTGTTCGTGGATGGCGTGTCGTCGATCGCGTCGGTGCCGTTCCGGATGGACACATGGCGCGTCGATCTGGCCATCGCGGGCAGCCAGAAGGGCCTGATGTGCCCGGCCGGTCTGGGTGTGTTGGCGCTCAGTCCGCGCGCCATGACGCTGGCTGAGTCCGCGACCATGCCGCGCGCCTACTTCCATCTGGGCGACATGGCCAATGCCCATGCGGCGGGCAGCTTTCCCTATACCCCGCCGGCGCCGCTTCTGCACGGGATGCGCGCTGCGCTGGACCGGTTGGCGGCCGAGGGTCTGGAGAATGTATTTGACCGGCATCACCGGCTGGCCAGTGGCGTGCGCGCTGCGGTCGACGCCTGGGGCCTGCGCTGCGTGGCCGAAAGCCCGGCCTGCGCGTCGGACACGGTCACGGCGATCTATACCCCCGAAGGCGTGGATGCGCGCGAGGTCATCGCCATCGCGCGGGATCGGTTCAACTGCTACCTGGGGGCAGGTCTGGGACCGCTTGCAGGGCGCGCGTTCCGCATCGGGCACCTGGGCGACCTGAACGAAGGCATGTGCCTGAGTGCGCTGGGTCTTGTCGAGATGGCGCTCAACGCCGCAGGCGCCCGGGTGCCCTATGGTGCAGGCGTTGCCGCGGCGCAGCAGATCTACACCCCGATGCCCGCGCTGCGCGCGCAGGCTAGCATCGCCGCCGAATAACGGTCCCCTCCGTCCCGGTGGCATGCGCGCGCCCCGCGCCCTTAACGGTTGCGGGGCGCTTTTCGTTTCGACCAGTTTGCGTCGCGCATGGCGGAACGTGGGCAAGGAAGCGCCCTCGGGCCGTGCCTGCCCACCCACCCCCCACGCCCCGAGGGCGCTGCCCGTGCGCGCCGCACGGGCATGGGGTGCATCGCGCGCGACAACGGAAGATTGCCGTTGTGGCAGCGGGCACTGAACCTTGTCT
>SKKS01000401.1 GCA_007123625.1 Paracoccaceae bacterium | reverse complement strand
TAGGACCATGGGCTGTTGCAGATTGCCAAGCGCATCGAGACCAACCGCGCGAAGCTCGACAATCCCGGCAAGCCCATCGGGGTCTTCATGCTCTGTGGCCCGTCAGGTGTGGGCAAGACCGAAACCGCGCTGGCGCTGGCTGACGCGATGTATGGCGGCGAACAGAACGTCCTCACCATCAACATGAGCGAGTTCCAGGAGGCGCATACTGTGTCAGCGCTCAAGGGCGCGCCGCCGGGCTATGTGGGCTATGGCGAGGGCGGGCGCCTGACCGAAGCCGTGCGCCGCAAGCCCTATTCGGTGGTGCTGCTGGACGAGGTCGAAAAGGCGCACCCGGACGTGCACGAGCTGTTCTTTCAGGTCTTTGACAAGGGTCTGATGGAGGATGGCACGGGGCGGCGGATCGATTTCAAGAACACTGTGATCTTGCTGACCTCGAACGTGGGCACCGATGTGATCATGGACATGGCCGCCACGGGCGACACCCGCCCCGACCCCGAGGCGCTGAATACCGCGCTGCGGCCCTATCTGCTCGAGGTCTTCCCGCCGGCGCTGATCGGGCGGATCGTCACCATCCCCTATTTCCCGCTGTCGGCGAATGTGCTGGGCGGGATTGTGCGGCTGAAGCTCGACGCCATCGCGCGGCGGATGAAATCCGGGCACAATGCGAAGCTGACCTTTGCGGATGCGGTGGTCGATCACATCGTGGCACAGTGCAACGATCCCGACAGCGGCGGGCGCATGGTGGACAACATCATCACCAACACCATCCTGCCCGACCTGTCGCGCGCGGTCCTGACCCGGACGCTGGACGGGGTGGAGTTTTCGAAAGTCGATGTCACCACAAGCGATGACGGGTTTGTTTATGCATTCTTCTGACGTGCAATCGCGGTCCCTGTCCGCACGGGGGCGACGCAGTCGCTGCGCATGCGGGGCCGAGAGTTCTTTGTGCAGGGGCCATAATCGTTTATCGTGGCATGGCGGCACCGGGATCATGCAAATTCGGAGACCTCATGTCGTGGTATAGCAAGGTCGCTTGGAAAGAAGGGCTGTTCCTGCAGCAGCACCATTTCCAGCAGCAGGACCGGTATCTGGAAAAGCTGGTCGAAGCGCGCACGCGCTATGCCTCGCCTTACCCCTGGGGGTTTTCGCGGCTGGAAATGGACCGCGACCTGGCCGAGCAGAACCTGTTCGGCCTGCGCGACGCTGCGGGTCTGTTCCCCGACGGCACGCCCTTCGACATGCCGGGCACCAGCCCGCTGCCCGCGCCGGTCCCGGTGCCCGAAGGGTCCGAAGGGGCGCTGATCTGGCTGACATTGCCCATGGCCCAGCCCAACACGCGCGAAGTCGGCACCGACGACGAATCCAGCCGCGCCTCGCGCTTCGTGCTCGATCAGGAGCGGATCGCCGACAGCGCCGCAGCCATGCGGCTGGAACAGGATATCGAGATCGCCCACCCCCGCGCCGCGCTGGAAGTCCGAAAGACCCCTAAACCGGGCTTTCATTGCCTGCGCATCGCCCGCGTGGTCGAGGTGCGCGACAAGACCATCGTGCTGGACGAAACCTTTGCTCCGCCGGTGCTGACGGCGGATGCACATCCGGTGGTTTCGGGGTGGATTGAACGCGTGGTGGGCTGGGTGGAGACGCGCCTAGCCTCGCTTGCGCGTTACGCGGCCGATCCGACCTCGGGCGGGGGGTTGCAGGCGACCGATTATTTCATGCTTCTGCTTCTGAACCGTGAAATCAGCGGGCTGCGGTATCTGCGGGCCTCGCGCTATGTGCATCCGGCGGATCTGTACCTGACCTTCGTGCGGCTGGCCGGCGAGTTGTGGACCTTCGACACCACGCGGCTGTGCCCCGAGTACCCAGCGTTCGATCAGGACAGTCTGGAAGAAACCTTTGACCCGGTGCTGCGCGACATCCAGCGGTTGCTTTCGCGCGACCTCAGCCGCGCGATCCGGCTGGACCTGCAACAGCCGGTGCCGAATTCCTTCATCGCGCTGGTCAAGGATCGCAACCTGTTCCGCGACGCGGCGTTTGTGATCGAGGTTGCCGCCGACAAACCCCTGACCCAGATCCAGCAGCAGTTTCCGGCCCTGTGCAAGGTCGGCCCCAACACCCGCATGGGCCAGATCGTGGACAACAACCTTCCCGGGCTGGAGTTGGTCCACATGCCCACCCCGCCGCGCCAGATCCGGGCGGTCACCAGCCATGTGTATTTCGGCATCGACAAGCGCTCGCCCATGTGGCGCGAGTTTTCGACGGCGCCTGCCATCGGGCTGCACTTCGCCGGGGACTGGCCCGAGCTTGAGCTGGAAATCTGGGCGATCATGGAGGCGGGCGGATGAGTAACCAGCCCCCGAAAAAGCCCCCGCAGCGCACGGTCATCGCGCCCCTGCCGGGGGGCTTTCCTGACCCGCAGTCGGGGCCGTGGGCGGCGCAGGATCCCAATTCGATCTGGGGCGTGCCCGCCCCCGGCGGGGCCCCGACGCCCGGTGGCGGGGCTGGCGGGTGCGGCTTTGGGCCGCCGCCCGGACACCCAGGCGGCAGGCGTCCCGCCGCGCAGCGTACTGTGATCGGCGAAATGCCGGACCCCGGTAGCTTCGGCGCGCCGCAATCAAGGGGGTTCGAAGCTGACCTCGGTGCCGCACAGGCCTGGATGGGTGCGCGCCCTGCCGAACAGGGCTTTTTCCCCGACATGGCCGCACCGCAACAGGCGCACCCGTCCGCACCCCGACAGAAAATCCCGCTGGCCGAAGCCTTGCGCGCGCGCACCACCGGACATGCGGCGGGCAGCAACCCGCTGACTGGCGCGGCGGCGGCGCTTCTGGTGCTGTTCGGCCGCTTGCGCAGCCAGGTGGTGGACATGGAGGCCGAGCCCCTCATGCGCCATGTGACCGCCGAGATCGAAGCCTATGAGCGCAACGCCATCGACGCAGGTGCCGACCCGCAAGACGCCATGGTGGCGAAATACGCGCTGTGCGGCACCGCCGATGACATCGTGCAGAACCTGCCGGGCACCGACCGGCACCTGTGGGTGCAATACGCAATGGTCGCGCGGTTCTTCGGGCGCCGCACTTCGGGCGTGGGCTTCTTTCAGGAAGTGGACAAGGCGCTGCAGGACCCGGTGCGCAAGTATGACCTGCTGGAGTTGATGCTGACCTGCCTGCAACTGGGGTTCGAGGGGCAGTATCGTGGGGCGCCGGGCGGCGATGTCGAACTGCAGCGCGTGCGCCGCCAGATATACGAGACCCTGCGCCGCATCCGCGCGCGCGAAGATGACGACATCTCGCCACACTGGCAGGGGCTGACCATTGCGGCCCGGCGCCACGGCGCGCGGGTTCCGGTCTGGGCGGTCGGCGCCTTCGTGCTGGCGCTGCTGACCGGCAGCTATATCCTCATGCGGATGCTTTTGGCCGACGAGGCGCAGGTCGCCGCCAACAACCTGCGCGCGCTGCATCCGACCGACGGGTTGGTGCTGGTGCGCGCCTCGACCCTTCCGGCGCTGCCCGATCGCACCGAAGAGGCCTATGTGCCCCAACCCTTCGCCGCCTCGGGCCAGCTGGAGCGCCTGCGCGAGGCGCTTGCGGACCAGATCGACGCCGGGGAGCTGACCGTGGACAGCCGCGGCAATTTCATCGCCATCGTCGCGAACAACCTGATCCTGTTCGATTCCGGCCGCGCAGATGCCCGCCCCGCGTTCGAACCCATCGCGGCAAGGATCGCCGAGGCGTTGAACAACGAGGGCGGCGACATCAAGATCGTGGGCCATACCGACAGCGTGCCCCTGAGCGGGCGCGGGCGGTTCCGCAACAACCAGGAGCTGTCGGTCGCCCGCGCGGAATCGGTGCGCGGCATGGTGGCGGCCAGGTTGACCGATCCGGCGCGCGTCGAAGTGATTGGCATGGGCGAGGACGAGCCCATCGCCAGCAATGCAACGCCCGAGGGGCGCGCCGAGAACCGCCGCGTCGAAATCCTGCTGCGCCGCGAAGACGCCAGCGCGACGATTGTCGATTGAACGGGGGAGGGGGAAGATGAAGCGCATTCTCAAACACGCCCTCGTCGTCATCGCGGTGATCGCCTTTGCGCTGGCGGTGTGGTTCGCCGGGCCGCTGATCGGTATCGGCGGCAGCTATCCGTTCGATCCGGTGTGGGTGCGGCTGCTGCTCATCCTGCCGGTGGTGCTGATCGTGGCCACCGTTTACCTGATCCGCTGGCTGCGTGCGCGCAAGGCCGAAAAGGCGCTGGAAGACGCCATCGCCGAGCCGCAGGTCACCGGCGATGGCGAGGCGCTGGGCGAACGCATGTCCGACGCACTGGAGGTGCTGCGCCGCTCCAGCGGGTCGCGGTCGTATCTGTATGATCTGCCGTGGTATGTCATCATCGGCCCTCCCGGCGCGGGCAAGACCACGGCGCTGCTGAATTCGGGCATCCGCTTCCCCCTGGCCGAGAAAACCGGCGGCGCCATGCCCGGCGCGGGCGGCACGCGGTATTGCGACTGGTGGTTCGCCGAGGATGCGGTCCTGATCGACACCGCCGGGCGCTACACCACCCAGGACAGCGATGCCGAGGCCGATGCCGAAAGCTGGATGTCGTTCCTGCGGTTGCTCAAGGACCATCGCACCCGCCAGCCGATCAACGGCGTGATCGTGGCGATGGGGCTGGATGACCTGCTGACCGCCACGCCCGACGCGATCGAGGAACACGCCGCCGCGATCCGTGCCCGCCTGACCGAAATCCACGAAGTGCTGCGCATCGACGTGCCCGTTTATGTCATGTTCACCAAGGCCGACCTGATCGCGGGGTTTTCCGAATTCTTCGGCGCGTTCAGCGCCTCGCGTCGGCAAAAGGTCTGGGGCGCCACCTTTGAGACGGTCGAGCGCGCCGCGCCGCCCATCGATGCCTTCGACCGCGAATTCGAGCTTTTGTGCAAGCGGCTGTCCGAAGATGTCACCGACCGCATGCACGAGGAGCCCGACGCGGTGGCGCGGATCGCCATTTTCGGTTTTCCGGCGCAGGTCGCCATGCTGCGCGACCGCCTTCGGTCCATTTTGGACGAGGTATTCGGCTCCTCGCGCTACCGGGTTCCGGCCACGCTCAGGGGGTTCTATTTCACCTCGGGGACGCAGGAAGGGACCCCGATCGATCAGGTTCTGGGCGCGATGGAGCGCAGTTTCGGCATGACCGGGACCGGTGGCGGGCAGTCGGGGATGGGCAAAAGCTATTTCCTGCACGATCTGCTGCGCAAGGTGATCTTCGCCGAAGCGGGGCTGGTTTCCTACGACCGCAAGGCCGCGCGGCGCGAAGCGGTCCTGCGTTATGGCAGCTTCGGTGTCCTGACGGCGGGCGCGGTGGCGGCGCTGGTGCTTTGGGGAGTCAGCTTCTGGAACAACCGCGCGATGATCAACGCAGCATCGGCGGCGGCGGGGCAATATGAGACCTCTGCCCATAACGAAATCATGTCCGACGAAGTGTCGGACCCCGACCTGACCCGGGTGGCCGGACACCTGCAGATGCTGCGCCACATGCCCATGGGTTATGGCGATTCCGAGGACCGCAACCGCTGGTACGAAGGTTTCGGCTTCAGCCAGCGCGCGGCGCTGCGTTCTGCCGCTACCTCCGCCTATCGCGATGCGCTGGAACACATGCTGCGCCCGCGCCTGTTGCTGCGGCTGGAAGAACGCATCGTCGAGGATATCGCAGGTAATGATGTCCTTTCGCTCTATGAATCGCTCAAGGTCTACAAGCTTCTGGGTTACGCCGCCCCCGCACCGGACGATGCCTTTGTCGCCGCCTGGATCGTCAATGACTGGGCGACGAACCTGTACCCCGGCGGCGGTCAGTCGCGCGAACGGCGCGAGGAACTGGAGGTGCACCTCTGGACCATGTTGGAGCTTTCGGCGCGCCAGTCCCGTGCGCGAGTAGACCTGAATGCCGCGCTGGTAGACCGGGCCGAACAGACGCTGGCGATCATGAACATCGAGGATCAGGCATATCTGCTGGCCAAGGGCGCGGTGACGCCGCGCGAATTGCCCGATTTCAACATCGGTCTGCGCGCGGGTCCCGAAGCCGCGCGCGTCTTCGAAACGCTGGACGGGCGCGAGTTGAACGAACTGACCGTACCCGGTGTCTATACCTATCAGGGGTTCCACCGCTACTTCCTGCCGCGCCTGGCCGATGTCGCCGAGAAACTGGAAACCGAACAATGGGTCATGGGTGAACGCGCCGATCTGATCGATGTCTCGGGGCAACTGTCGCGGCTGGGCCCGGCGATCATGAACCGGTATGCGTTGGATTTCGTGGCGGCCTGGAATGCCGCCTTCGATAACCTCAAGCTGCGGCCCATGTCCGCCGACCCGCCCCATTACCAGACGCTGGCAACCGCGGCCGCGCCACGCCTGTCGCCGATTGCGCAACTGGTCGAGGCGGTGGTCCAGGAAACCCGCCTGACCGCCGATTTCACTGAAGAAGGCGGCTTTGGCGCGGAAATGGGTCGGCTATCCGAGGTGGCCGACAGTCCGGTGACACGGATCGTGGACGATCACCTGACGCGCCAGATCTCGTCACGGGTGACGGGGATCAATCGCATCGGCTTCGATATCGTCAATGCCGTGCGCCGACAGGACCGCGCGGGCGGTGGTGGGGGCGCGGGGGGCGCCGGGGGGGGAGCGGCGCAATTGCCCGGCGCCAATGTCGAAGCCCAGTTCGCCCGATGGCATGACCTGCTCGAAGGCGACGGTCGGCAGCGCCCCATCGATGCGTTGCTGGACAATTTCCAGCGCATTCATCAGCTTCTGATCCTGGCCGCGACCTCGCCCGCGCAGGCCAATCAGGAGCTTAACAGCCAGATCAGCATCCTGAGTTCGAACGCCACGCGGTTACCCCCGCAACTGAGCCGGATGGTGGCGGGCACCATCGAGGAGTTCGCGGGCGACGCGGCGAACACCACGCTTGCCACCCTGAACGAAAAGCTGAACGCCGAGGTCACGCAGGTCTGCGAACGGATCGTGCCCGATCACTACCCCTTCGCGGGTCAGTCGAACCGCGACCTGCCGCTGTCGGAATTCGCGCGCCTGTTTGCGCCCGGCGGTGTGTTCGACGCTTTCTTCGCGCAGAATCTGATGCCCCATGCCGACATGAGCGGCAACGAATGGTCCTGGCGCGCGGACTCGCGGCTGGGTGACCGGCTTTCCACGGCCACCTTGCGCCAGTTCCAGCGTGCCGCCGACATTCGTGACGCGTTCTTTCCCGGCGGCTCGGCCATTCCCGGCTTCGATATCACCATCCGACAGACCGCCATGCACCCCGAAGTCGAAACCGCGTTGCTGGAAGTCAACGGGCAGGTTATCGCTACGCAGCAAAGCGGCAGCCTGCCCCAGACCATCGGCTGGCCCAGTGCGGGGGGCGGTGGCAGCGCGTCGATCCAACTCAGCCCGGACATGCGTGACCGCGATTCGGACCTGCGGGTTCAGCCCGGCCCCTGGGCATTGATGCGGCTGGTCAATGAGGGGCGCCCGCGGCCTTCGGGCTCGGCGGTGGATATCCGACTGGACATCGGCGGGCGCTACATCGCCTATAACATCAATGCCGCATCCAGCCTGAACCCGTTCTTCCTGCGTTCGCTGTGGGATTTCCGCTGTCCGAGGGGGCTCTGAGCGATGACGGAACTGGACGCGAACAGCGCGAAACCGCCCGAGACTGTGGAACCGCGCAGGGTGGTCACGCACGGGGATGATGCGCCTGACAGCGCCGACCCGCCCGACAGCGCCTCTGACCCGGAATTCGACACACCCGACCCGGCAAGCGGCGTGGATGCCCTGAGCGACCAGCCCGCCACAGACGAGGGCGATGCGGCGCCTGCCGACATCCCGGACACGCCAGCCGGTGCCGGTGACACCACGGCGGAGGATACCGCCGTGACCCCTGCGCCTGCGCTGCCGGTCGTTCCGGACCCTTCGCACGCCGCGAAACCTCCGCCCGACAGTCGCGATCCCCCCGCGCCAGAGGATACGGTGCCCGGCGGCGTCGACGCCGATCCCGCCACGCCGCCCGGACTCACCGCTCCGGAACTGGCGCCCGAGGCCGTGGAAGTTGCGCACACCGCGTCGCCGCCGGACACAGCCGGCGCTTCCGAACCCGAATCCGATGACACCCCCCGGCCCACCCCGTCGATCTGGGACGCACCTGACCTTGCCTTTGCGCCACTGGACCCACCTGCGGAGGGCGGCGAAGCCGCCGCGATGCCGATCGACCCGTGGGCGGCCAATTTGCCGCCAGAACAGGACGAAGACGCATCCCCCGCCAAAGCGAAGTCGCAGACCGACCTTGAACCCACGCCGCCCCCCGAGCCCGAGCCAATTGCCGCGCCCGAACCGGTTGAGCTTGCCCTCTTCGGCAAGCTGGCAGCGCGGGGCGACTTTGTTGCGCGCAACGTTCCGCGACCGCTGCAAAGGCCGCTTGAAGACTGGCTTTCGCGTGTCATGAACGGCAGCCGCGAGGTTCTGGGCGACCAGTGGGACCGGGTCTATGTCACGGCCCCGGCGTGGTTCTTCTGGATCGGTGCCGAAGCGTTCGAAGATGCCCGCAGCTTTGCCACCAACAACCTGCAGGGGGCCCGTGTCGGGGTGCTGACAGGGGTGCTGGTGCCGTCGGCGGACCGGCTAGGGCGGCGGTTTCCACTGGTTTTGCTGCTGGCGGGCGCCCGCGCCGCCGCGCTGCCACCGCCCCCCATCGCCGCGCCCGACCATCGCTGGTATGCCGGACTTGCGCACAGCGCGCTGGCCTTTCGTCAGCAGACCGATCTGGGCGCGGTGGAAACGGCGCTGCAATCCGCCCCTGGCCCGGCGACTCCGTCCGGGACTGCCCATGTTGCTGCCGTTCCGCCGGGTCAGCCGCTTTGGGCGCAGGCGGGGTTCGGCGGGCTGAGCGAGATGTGGCGCGACCTGGGGGCTGCGGACCATGCCCTGGCCGCCCATGTTCGCAGCTATTGGTGGACCGGAGGCGTGGCTGCGGGGTCAGCCCGCGACGCGGCGGGAAACCCCTGTGCCGAAGGCAGCGGCGCGCAGGTCATCAGCGTCAGCGGGCTGCCCGACGCCGAGGTTTTTGCTTTCATGTTGCGATGCGGGGCGGCATGATCCGGGTCCGCACAGGTCTTCTTCGCCGCGAAACCATTGAAGCGCCAGTGGGTACGAGGGATTTGCATGAGCCATGATGCCCGATTCCGTTTCGAAACAGGTGCAGTGACCCACCAGGGTTGCATCCGTGATTATAACGAAGACCGGTTTCTTGCCGCGCAGGACACCGGCATCTGGCTGGTGGCGGATGGCATGGGGGGACACTATGGGGGCGATTTCGCTGCCGATGCGATCGTCGAGAACGTGCGCAGCGTCCAGCGGGTCGCGTCGGCGCATGAACTGCAGTCGCGCACCATCGACCGCATACAGCAGGCCAACCACCTGATCCGCGAACGATCCGAAAGCATGGAGGGCATCACAATCGGCGCAACGGTCGCCGCGCTGATGGTGTTCGATTCGCATTTCGCCTGTATCTGGTGCGGCGACAGTCGCGTGTACCAGATGCGCGACGGGCGACTGACCCAGATGACCCGCGACCATACCGAGGTGCAGGAGCTTCTGGACCGGGGTGTGATCACCCAGCATCAGGCGGAAACATGGCCGCGCAAGAACGTGATCACCCGCGCCGTGGGCGTGGCGGCGCAGGCCAATCTGGACAGTGTCTATGGCGTGCTCAAGGACCGCGATACGTTCCTGATCTGCAGCGACGGGCTGACAGGGCATGTGACGGATTCCGAAGTCCAGCGCCTGATCACGGGGGCGTCGCCGCAACTTGCCTGCGACCGGTTGTTGCAATTGACGCTTGATCGGGGCGCGACCGACAATGTGACCATCGTTGTCGTGCGGTGTGCGCAGAAAACGGTGGTCGGCGCGGGCGGGTTCGCGCTACCAAGAGGCGGCTGGCCGCCCAGGGGAGCATGATCAATGTCGACACGGCCGCCGGGTGACCGGCACACGCCGGATGCCGAGGACGGGACCCCGACCGCAGGGTCCCGGCCGCCTGCGCGCGGTCAGGACAAGTCGACGCCGCGCGAAGTGACGCGACCGGGTTTCAGCGTTCCGCCCGCCGAAGCCGGGCAACCGGATACGGGCGCGTCGGCGCCGCCCGCTTCAGAATCGCCCTCGTCCGCCCCGCCCGCGTCGGACCCGGCGCGCACAGTGCTGGCTCTTGGGCTGGGTGGCGATGACCAGCCGGGCGACGGTCTGGCCGACGATACGGGCCGCGCGGTCCCCGATGACAGCCATGACGACACGCGCCCTGTTGACGATCCGGACCGGGGCGACACGCCATCGGACCCGCAGGACCCCGCGCCGGGGGAGCTGCTCCCTGCCGAAGGAACAGCGTCGCAACCGCCCTCCGCGCCCGGGCCATCCCTTGATGCATCAGCGCTGCCCGAGGCCGTTCAATCGCAAGCCCCGTCACAAGTTTCGGGTGTGTCGCGTGTGCCTGCCGGGGCGCGGATGACGAACTCGCCCATCGAGATCGAACCGGGTACCCAGATCATCGGCACCTACGAGATCGTGGAGCACATCAACACCGGCGGCATGGGCGAGGTGTATCGCGGGGTCAACATCCACAACGACGAAACCGTGGCGATCAAGGTGGTGCTGCCCGCGCTGGCCCATGACCGCAAGATTCTGGCACTTTTCCAGAAGGAGTCGACCGTTCTGCGCCGCCTCGCGCATGATGCGATTGTCCGTTACGAGGTGTTCACCATCGACCCCGGCATCTCGCGTCCTTGCCTGGTCATGGAATACGTCGACGGCCAGCCCCTGACCGACGTCATCGAGGCAGGCCCCATGCCGGTGCCCGAAGTGCTGCGCCTGTTGCGGCGGGTGGCCTCGGGGCTGGACACGGCACACCGTGCAGGCGTTGTGCACCGCGACCTGTCGCCCGACAACGTGATCCTGCCCGATGGCAATGTCGAACACGCCAAGATCATCGATTTCGGCATCGCCAAGGCTGCGACGCCGGGTGGCGGCACGCTGATCGGCGGGCAGTTCGCGGGCAAATACGGCTATGTCGCTCCGGAACAGTTCGGCTGGTATGACGGTGTGGTGACCGGGCAAGCGGATGTCTACAGCCTTGGCCTGCTGGCGGCGGCCATGGCGCGCGGGGCGCCGCTGAACATGGGCGACAATCTGGCCGAAGCCGTGCGCAACCGAACAACTGTGCCGGACCTGTCGGATATCCCCGAAGCGCTGCGTCCGTTGCTGACGCGGATGTTGCAGCCCGATCCCGCAGATCGGGCCGAAAGCATGGCCGAGGTGCTGGCCACGGTCTAGGCACTGATCGACCCCGATGCAGTGGTGCTGCCCCGACCAACCGGCAGCGTACCGCCGTCGGGAACGGTGGCGGAGTCTGTGCCGCCGGTTGCGCAGCGCCCGGGCGCAACCGACACTTGGCCCGGCGCGCCCGAGCAGGTGCAGGCCGACCCGCCCGACCCCGGCGAAAGCCCCTTTGGCGCCGCACCCGCGCCGGTCCGCGC
>SKKS01000019.1 GCA_007123625.1 Paracoccaceae bacterium | reverse complement strand
TGGAGCGGTTGCGCCGCCGTGTCTTGCCTGAAATCCAGCGCAGTTTCCAGTTTGCCGTCACGCAGATGGAAGGGTTCAAGATCGCCGCCTACCATGCGCCGGGACCAGACTCGCCCGGCGGCTGGTTCCGGCCGCATCGCGACAATACGGCACCGAGTGTTGCCCATCGCCGTTTCGCTCTGACCCTGAATCTGGATGATGACTATGAAGGCGGCGGATTGGTGCTGCCGGAATTCGGCCCGACAGCATATCGCCCCCCGGCTGGCGGGGCGCTGGTGTTTTCCTGCTCGCATCTGCACGAGGCAACAGACGTGACACGTGGCACCCGCCATGTGCTGCTGACGTTTCTCTTCGACGATGCTGCCTTGGCACGATCAAAGGCGGCAGGCACGCGCGGCTGACGCGGCAATGAAAAGACGCCCCACCACTTCTGGTAGGGCGTCGGCCTCAGACATGATCGCGGGTCAGCCGGAACTGACCCGCTGTTATGGGCTCATGCGCCGATAATGCCGCCATCTTCGCGCGTGATGACCACCAGACCCGAACGCGGGACACTGTTCCCGCCATGCGGCCAGTTCGACGAGAACTCGCCATTTGCAAAGCCCTCGGAGGTCGTGGTCGCGCCGGGATGCTGCAGGCCGATGAACATGGTGCGCTGATCAGGCGTGGTGCAGACACCGGTGACTTCCTGCCCCGTCGGGCCGGTCAGGAAGCGGCGGATCTCGCCCGTGCGCGGATCAGCGGCCAGCATCGCGTTATTGCCCATCGGTTCCAGATCGCCGCGGTTCTGCGCGCTTTCGCCGATATCGGTCTGGATCCAGAGCCGCGAGTCCTTGTCGAACCACAGACCATCGGGGCAGGCGAAGATATTGTCTTCGTTCAGTGCATGCCCGGTAAAGGTGCGCGAGCTGTCCACGTCCCCTGCGATCACGAACAGATCCCAGTTGAACCCGGTTGCGGCCGGATCGTCGCGGTTCTCGCGCCAGCGGATGATATGGCCAAATTGGCTGCCTGCGCGCGGGTTGGCCGCATCCACCTGCGCTTCGGTCCGGCGGGTGTTGTTGGTCAGGGTGAAATACACCTCGCCTGTTGCCGGATCGACGGCACCCCATTCGGGGCGGTCCATCTTGGTGGCACCTGCCACATCACCGGCAAGGCGGGTATTGACCAGGATATCGGCCAGATCCTCGAAGCCATTGTCGCGGGTCAGCCCGTTGCGGCCCGGCGCCAGCGCCAGCCATTCGCCGCTGCCGTCATCGTTGAACCGCGCCACATAGAGCGTACCGTGATCGAGAATCGAACCATCGGTCACGCCCGGCTCATAGACATCGCGTGACACGAATTTGTAGATGTATTCGAACCGTGCATCATCCCCGGCATAAGCCACGATCGGCTTGCCCGGCTCAGTATTACCGAAAACCACGCCTTCATGCGCGAAGCGGCCCAGATGGGTGCGCTTGATGGGCGTCGAGTTCGGGTCGAACGGGTCGATCTCGACCACCCAGCCGAATGTGTTCGGCTCATTGCGGTAATCCTCGGCAGGGCTATCGGCGCGGGTGGTCGCGTCAAAACGCACATATTCATCGGCCCCGTCAGCGGCCAGATGCCAGCCATAGCGACTGCCCTGCGGCGAGGTCGAGACGCCATAGCGGGCGTGCTCGCGCGGTAGATCGGGCTTCTGGTCTTCCATCGTAGTGTTCGAGAAATAGCCCGCCCAGTTTTCCTCACAGGTCAGATAGGTGTTCCAGGGTGTCACACCATGCGCGCAATTGTTGAGCGTGCCGCGTGCAAGCGTGCCATCGGGCGAATACTTGGTCACGACATGCTTGGAGTTGCGCACCGGGCCACCGATTTCCATCGGCGTGTTGCCGGTGATGCGGCGGTTGCGCGGGTCTTCCACGATGGCCCAGTCGCCGCTGTCCTGCTTCTGGATGCGGAAGATCGCGACACCATGCGCGTTGATTTCCTTCAGAACCTCGTCATCGTCGCGCTGGCCGTCGTGATAGACGACCGAACGGACATCCATTTCCATCCCGGCATATTTGTCTGCATGCAGGAAACGGGGCTCGATATATTCGTGATTGACGACATAGAGCCCGTCTTCGGAAGAACCCTCGTAGGGATCCGTGCCCTCGATGGGGAAGTAATGCATCCCGTCGTGGTGCTGGCCGATCTGGTGGCCCTGCTCTTCGCCGGTATTTGCACCATGATAGGCGGGCATGTCGCCACTGATCGGATCACCCCACAGGCCCAGAGGTTGGGTGCGGTAGCCCGCAGGCACATGGACCGAATCATCTTCACTGACCGGCACTGGCGCAAAACCCAGCAGGGCCGAACCAGCAGTGGATTGCGCCAGCGCGCCGCGGGTCGACACACCAACACCCAACATGCCAGTCACGGCTGCGGCCAGCCCACCCACTAGGAACCCGCGACGCGACGCACGCGCCTCGATCACATCAAAGAAGGTCCGGTTGTTGGACTTGTTAGAAGGGATTTCATCGCCATGCTCCCAGTCGGGGCCTTGGGTGAAATCAGGATAGTCGTTTTCATAATCGCGCATCGTCTTGCTCCCTGTGCTGGACGGCATCAGGGGCTGCCAAGGCAGCACCCTGACCACGCTGATAGTCGTGGGTTGCAATGTTTAGATGACTTTCGGGTAAAAGTTTTCTGACAGCTGCAGGTGGCTAAGTGTATCGCCACTCAATAGCTCGCTGCACCCTTGGCAATAGAATCCGACAACAAGCGCCAGGCATCACCATCACGACCGCCGCGCTTTTCGATTTCCATCAACTGCTGCTCTGCTCCATCACGATTGCCCTGTTCCAGATGCCAAAGACCAAGATAGGCGCGGGCAAGATGATAGTCAGGGTCAAGCACAAGCGTCGCATCATATCGCGCGAGCCCTTCGATCACTCTGCCCGTGCGACGCAGGATATAGCCTTCCGCAGTCAGCACACGCGCTGTGTCGGTTTCTCGCATGGCCACAAGTAAGCGCGTTTGTTCAGTCCCGGCATCTGGTGGATCGGATTGACGATGAATCTGTTCGGCTCTGAAGTCCAGAGCTTGCAGATGTATTCGTAGGGCGTGAGGCCACCGAGTGTCTTGAGTCTTCGAGCGA
>SKKS01000268.1 GCA_007123625.1 Paracoccaceae bacterium | reverse complement strand
GGAATTCTCAAGACAAAATCCAAGAA
The DNA here is from genome assembly GCA_007123625.1 of Paracoccaceae bacterium. Classification (GTDB taxonomy): domain Bacteria; phylum Pseudomonadota; class Alphaproteobacteria; order Rhodobacterales; family Rhodobacteraceae; genus Rhabdonatronobacter. The sequence continues at coordinate 3,094 of SKKS01000268.1, read as the reverse complement.
CCTTCCAGCTCCAGAACCCCGCCCGACCCAGCAGCACCTCTGCGCCGCCGGTGAGCGCTATCTAGTAAACCAAACAAACCACCGCAAGAAGAAAAATGACGGCAGGACGACAAAGTTCCCTGCTAACGCTACGGAAGCTGCCCCGAAAATTGAATTAATTTATTGTTTTCATTTGCTTTTATTGCCATCACCAAAACGCCCAAAAAACGTCACCCTCTCATCGTGAGAACGCGTTCTGGCCCGCGCGCGGCGGGTATCGGGACAAGAAGTGGGAGAATCGGCGCGCCGTGGCGCGAGTCAGTCGACCGAGTCGGGGCTCTGCGCTACGCTGCGGCCAAAATCTGGGGCATCGGTGTCCTGACCGGCCTCGATGATTCCCCGCCGAATCGCACGGGTCCGCGTGAAATAGGCGTGCAGGTGCGCGCCATCCTCGCGGCGAATCGCGCGCTGCAGCGCGAACAGCTCTTCGGTGAACCGACCGAGTATTTCCAGCGTGGCCGCCTTGTTGTTGAGAAACACATCGCGCCACATAGTCGGATCCGATGCCGCGATTCGCGTGAAGTCGCGGAAGCCGGCGGCCGAGTACTTGATGACCTCGCTGTCGGTGACGCGGCGCAGGTCATCGGCCACGCCGACCATGGTATAGGCGATCAGGTGCGGCGCGTGGCTGGTCACCGCCAGTACCAGATCGTGGTGCGGTGCATCCATCAGGTCGACATTGGCGCCCATCCCCTCCCACAGCGCACGCAGGCGTGCGACGGCCTCGGGATCGGCGTCTTCGGGCGGGGTCAGGATACACCAGCGGTTGCGAAACAGCGTGGCGAAGCCGGCACGGGGGCCGGAATGCTCGGTTCCAGCCAGCGGATGGCCGGGAATGAAATGCACGGAACCGGGCAGATGCGGCGCAACGACATCGATGACCGCCTGCTTGACCGATCCCACGTCCGTTACAATGCAGCCGGGGGACAGGTGCGGCCCGATCTCGCGGGCGATAGCCTCCATAGCACCGACAGGCACGGCAAGCACGACCAGGTCGGCACCGTTCACCGCCGCGGCTGCGCTGTCATGCACCGCATCGACAAGACCAAGTTCGAGTGCGGTTGCGCGGGTTTCAGCGCTGCGCGCGTGCCCGACGATCCCTTCGGCCAGCCTGGCGCGGCGCATGGCCAGTGCCATCGACCCGGCGATCAACCCCAGCCCGATCAGCGCAACCCGACCGAAGGGTCGCATCAGCGCCTGCCCCGGAACTGGGCGATGGCGTGGACCACGCGGCGACAGGCGGGTTCATCTCCCACGGTGATGCGCAGGCATTCAGGCAATCCGTAACTACCCACCTGCCGCACGATCAGCCCTTCGGACAGAAGATGCGCATTGCAGGCTTCCGCCTCGGACGCCGAACCGAACCGGGCAAGGACAAAATTCGCGTGGCTGCGGTCGCAGGCGACACCCAGGTCGTTGAGCGCACGCACCAGCCAGGTCCGCATGCGCGCGTTCTCGCGCTGGCTGCGCTCCAGATGCTCGGCATCGCCCAGCGCGGCCTCGGCGACCTCCAGCTGCGTGCTGGACAGGTTGAACGGCCCGCGAATGCGGTTGAGCACGTCAATCACATGCTGCGGCCCGTAGCCCCAGCCTATGCGCAGCCCACCCAGGCCATGGATCTTCGAGAATGTGCGCGTCATAACCACATTGTCGCGCACTGCGACCATCGCTGCACCGCCGTCGAAGCCTTCGACATATTCGGCATAGGCGCCATCAAGCACCAGCAGCGCCTGCGACGGCAGCGCATCGGCCAGTCGGACAACTTCGGTGCGCGAAATCATGGTGCCGGTGGGATTGTTCGGGTTGGCGACAAAGACCAGCCGCGTCCGCGGGGTCATTGCGGCGATCAGTGCATCCACATGCGCGGTCCGGTCCCGTTCAGGCGCGGTCACGGGCGCAGCCCCGACCGCCAGCGCCGAAATGCGATACATCAGAAACCCGTGCTGGCTGTAAAGCACCTCGTCGCCGCGCCCGGCATACGCTTGGCAAAGGAATGTGATGATCTCATCCGAGCCGACGCCGCAGATGATTCGCTCCGGGTCCAGCCCGTGCGCCACCCCGATCGCAAGGCGCAGGCCGGCGTGATCGGTGGACGGATAGCGATGCAGCGTGTGCCCAGCACGGCGATAGGCTTCGATCGCCTTCTCGCCGGGGCCAAAAGGGTTCTCGTTCGAGGACAGCTTGACCGCGTCGTTGCGCCCCTCGATCGAGGCCTTCCCCCCCTGATAGAGGGCGATATCAAGGATCCCCGGCTGGGGACGAATTGTCTCGTGCATCTCGGATCGGGACCTCCACGAGGCGTGTTCTAGCGCCGCAGCCGGACCGGCACCAGCCAAACCCCGCCATATTCCGCGCACGGAAAACATCTTCTGCAACAAGCGTTGCGCTTCTGCATCCATTCGTGCCCTGGACAGACAAAACCCCGGCGCGCGGGCCGGGGTTTCGAACACTCTGCACGCGTGGGTGCGATCAGTTCTTGGCGTAGAATTCCACGACCAGGTTCGGCTCCATCTGAACCGGATACGGCACGTCGCCCAGCGCGGGCGTGCGCACGAAGGTGGCGGTCAGCTTGGAATGATCCACCTCGAGGTAATCGGGAACGTCCCGCTCGGGCAGGCCCACGGCTTCGAGGATGATGGCAAGCTGCTTGGACTTGTCGCGCACGGCGACCACATCGCCTTCCTTGACCCGATAGCTGGGGATGTTCACGCGCTTGCCGTTCACGGTCACATGCCCATGGTTCACGAACTGGCGTGCAGCAAAGACGGTGGGCACAAATTTGGCGCGATAGACCACCGCGTCAAGGCGCCGCTCCAGCAGGCCGACCAGCATTTCGCCGGTGTCGCCGCGCAGGCGCTCGGCCTCGGCATAGATGCGGCGGAACTGCTTTTCGGTCAGGTCGCCATAGTAGCCCTTGAGCTTCTGCTTGGCGCGCAGCTGGGTGCCGAAGTCCGACAGCTTCTGCTTGCGGCGCTGGCCGTGCTGGCCGGGGCCGTATTCGCGGCGGTTGACGGGGCTTTTCGGGCGGCCCCAGATGTTTTCGCCCATGCGGCGG
>SKKS01000437.1 GCA_007123625.1 Paracoccaceae bacterium | reverse complement strand
TTGCCGCATTGGTTGAACGGCATGATCTTTGTGTCAGGCATAGCGACGCGCCGCTTGTGACAGTGTCTTGCCGGTTGCAGGGACGTGCGCGCGGCGGCATGGCCGACGCTATCGCTGCGCGGATAGCAGACCCCGACAGCCTGTCCGATCAGCGCTTGTATCCTGCAAGGATCACGGCGCGCCGCGCGACGTACCGGAACGCATTGCGCGCGGCATGGACCGCGAAAACCGACACGAGCTTTCTGGTGCGGCAGCTTTTGACCGCGCCCGCACATGTTCCGCGCGCCCGAAGCTTCGGCACATTCGGCGCGTTCTGGGCCGAGATCGAGGCCGGGGCCGCAAGTCTTGCCGCCACGCGCATGCGGCCAAGCCAGCTTGCACGGGAACTTCCCGAATTACGCCGCCTTGTGGCACTGGCGCGGGCAGAAACATGACACTCGCCCTGCATGCACATCAGTTTGATGCTGTCGCCGCCGCCCATGACGTTGCGCCCAACCTGGAGGGCCGCGCGGCCGCCGCTGACAGGGGCGAGGCGACACTGGCGGCTGATCTCGAAGACTTGCACATGGCGGGGCTTATTCGTGCGCCCCTGGGGGTCTTTGCAGGGGGTGTCGGTCTGTGTTGGGAACCGGGCGCCGTCGCTGGTGGTGTGGATGTGCTTCGCGTGCTGGGGCGGGCCAATCTGGCCGTCGCACGGCTGTTTGAAGGGCATGTCAATGCAGTAAAACTGGTCACGCTGTATGGCACACCCGCGACACAGGCACGGGTTGCGCGCGCAGTGCGCGGCGGGGCGCTCATGGGCGTGTGGGGCGCGAATGGCGTGCGACCGGTCACGCTACGCGAAGGGCGCGACGGCATTGTCCTTGACGGACGCAAGCGGTTTGCATCCGGCCTGGGACTTGTGTCGCTGGCGGTGATCAGTGCCACAGACGGCAATGGGACGACACGACTTGTCCTGGCTCCGGCTGATGATGCCCGGCGCGCGGATGAATCGCCGTGGCAGGTCAGCGGCATGCGGGCAACCGCTTCAGGCGATTTCGAAGCGTCTGGCCTTGCGCTTGATTTCGATGCCCTTCTTGGTGGGCCGGATGATTACTATTGCGAGCCACATTTTCAGGGTGGTGTCTGGCGCTATGCCGCCGCACAGCTTGGCGCGATTGAGGCGCTGGTCGAGGCGATGCGCGCCGATCTGGCCGCGCGCGGCACGCTGTCAGACCCGCATCAGGCCGCGCGTTTTGCGCGTGCGGCCATGGCCTGCGAGACGGCCAGGTTATGGGTGCGCGAGGCTGCCCTTGCAGTCGAAGCCCCGGATGCTGACCCGGGCAGCGCCACCCGCGCGGTGCTTGCGCGGCTGGCAGTCGAGCGCGCGGCGACCGAAACAATGGTCGAGGTGGACCGCGCGCTTGGCACTGCGGCCCATTTCAATGGCCACCCGGTCGAACGGATACGCCGCGACCTGTCTTTCTATCTGCGTCAGGCGTCCCCGGATGACGCCCTGCACGCGGCCTCTGTTGCACTCGCTGCGCGCGCTGGCCCGGTCGGCGATTTCTGGACTGCGCCATGACCCTGCAGTTCAGCTCGATGATGGAACGCGCGGCCAAAGCCTCTTTTGCAGACCTTGAAACCATCATTGGCCCCGGCGGGCTGGTCGCTCTTGCTCCGCATCCCGACGACGAAACCCTTGGCTGTGGGGCGCTTTTGCGGGCGGCAGCAAGTGCAGGGCGGCGCGTTGCGGTTGTGGCGGTGTCGGATGGGCGGCGCTCTCATCCGACGTCCCCGAGTGTGAATGCGCCTTTATTGGCGCGGATCCGCGCGCTGGAAATGCGCGCGGCGCTTGGAACCCTGCACCCGAATATTTTCCTGATAGAGCTTGGCTATTGCGATTGCGAGGTGCCCTTCGCCCTTCCTGAAGCCGCCTGCGCCATCGTGGATCTTGCAACGGATATCGGCGCGACAGCGCTTGTGTCGTCCTGGGAGGGTGATCCGCATTGCGACCACGTGGCGACAGCCGCATTGGCGCACCGTATCCATAGGCTTTGTCCCGCACTTCGGTTTTGGAGTTATCCGATCTGGGGCCGCTTTGCACCCACGCAGGCGAAGGCACCGGCGCGGATTGTGCGCTTCGACACCGGGCCGAACCGGGCCGCGAAAGCTGCGGCCATTGCCTGCCACCGCTCTCAGATGACCGATATGATTGACGACGATCCGCAGGGTTTCATGATGACACCCGAGATGCAGGCGCATTTCATCGACCACCCGGAGGTGTTCCTTGCCGAGTAGCGATGTCCGCGCCCATCTCGCGGCCCTCTACGCGGCTTCGGACGACCCCTGGGACACCTGCACAAGCCCCTATGAGCAGGGAAAATTCGCGCGGACCATCGCTTGCCTGCCGCGCCCGCGTTACAAATCCGGGCTGGAAGTGGGCTGTGGCGCGGGCACGTTGTCGGCGCTATTGGCGCGGCGCTGTGATAAGCTCATCGCCATGGACTGCACCGATCGGGCGGTCAGGACCGCGCTGGCACGGAAGGATCACACGAATGTCAGTTTCATCGTGGGCGAGGCCCCGCGCGACTGGCCCGATCACCCCCCCGACCTCGTGATCCTGTCCGAAGTGCTGTATTTCATGACGGATGCCGAAAGCGCGGGGCTTGCCTTGCGGCTGGCGCACGATTGTTCGGCGCAGTGCCATGTCGTTCTGGTCAACTGGCTTGGCGATACAGACAACATCGGCGGAGCGGCTGCAGCGCAAAGGCTTATCGCCCAGTTGGCGACTGCGCATCATCAGTTGCTCGCGCAAAATTACGCGCGGTTCCGGATTGATGTGTTGGCGCGGCGCGGCACCACTCCGACAACAGTCCAGGTGGCATTGGTCCGGGCACCCGGAATACAGATGCATGGGGCAGGTGAAAATTGGAACGCCTGACCTGCGCGCGTAGTTGTCAAGGCAGAGTTCAGAGCGTGTCGGTCAGGCAATCCCTGGCGTGTCAAGATCTGTTTCGTGCGTCGATATCGACGTACTTCCTAGCCAGAAAGGCGTACCAGATGAACAATGATCAAATGGCCGACGCTGCGCATTCCCCGAACAACACCGAGCCGTCGATCGGGAGCATCACGTCAGACC
>SKKS01000368.1 GCA_007123625.1 Paracoccaceae bacterium | reverse complement strand
TCCGGGTGCGGGTAAAGACCGCCAAGGGGCGCAAGCTGTCCTCGACCCGGTGGCTGGAGCGGCAGCTTAACGATCCGTATGTGCTGGCCGCAAAGCGTGACGGCTATCGCGGGCGCGCGGCTTACAAGATCATCGAGCTGGATGACAAGTTCCGCTTCCTGCGCCCCGGCGCGCGGGTGGTCGATCTGGGCTGCGCGCCCGGCGGCTGGCTGCAGGTGGCGGTGGCGCGGGTGAACGCGCTGGGCGAGATGAAGGGGAAGCCGCAGGGGCGTGTGCTGGGCATTGATTTGCAGGAAGTGGATCAGCTGGCCGGAGCCGAAGTGCATGTTCTGGATTTCCTGGCCGACGACGCCGACGCGCAGGTTCGCGACTGGCTGGGCGGGCGCGCCGATGTGGTGATGTCCGACATGGCCGCCGCAAGCTCCGGGCATCGCCAGACCGACCACATCCGCATCATTGCGCTGTGCGAAGCCGCCGCCGAATTCGCCTTCGACGTGCTCGAGGAGGGTGGCACCTTCGTCGCCAAGGTGCTGGCCGGCGGGGCAGAAAGCGACCTGCAGAGACGGCTCAAGCAGGGGTTCGAGAAGGTGGTGAATGTCAAACCTCCTGCCAGCCGCTCCGACAGCGCCGAGAAATATGTCGTGGCGACCGGGTTCCGTGGCCGCCCTTATGACAGTCCAGAGAACGGCCCTGACACCGGGCCATATGCCGATCCCACTGCCGGGCAGGGCATGGACGACGAATGAGTGACCGTTTTGCCCGCCGTCCCGGCGAAAGGACGCTTGAGGGGCCACTGTCCGAGGATGCCGCGCTGACCTTCATCGGCGCGATCCGCAGCGACTGGCGGCTGGACGACTGCCCCAAGAACCTGCGCCAATCCCGCGATCGCGGCGGCGGCAATCCCCGGCTTGAAATCGCGGCCCCGTTCCGTCCGGGGCTGGAGGGGCTTTCGGCTGGCGATGCCCTTGTGCTGGTCTACTGGATGGACCGGGCCCCGCGCGACCTGATCCGCCAGAAGCCGCGCCACCGTGATACACCCGCAGGTACCTTCGCGCTGCGCTCGCCCGCGCGGCCGAACCCGCTGGCGCTGGCCGTGGTGCGCTGCCTTTCGCTGGACGTGGACACCGGTGTGGTCCGGATCGACGCGATCGACGCCGCGGACGGAACGCCGCTGGTGGATATCAAGCCCTGGCTGCCTTCGGTCGATGTCTTGCCCGCGCCCGACCCCGTTTCATAATCCGCGGCTGAAGCCATCACCGCCCTTTGGCAGGCGCGCCCGGGCGCGGATGTTCGCGCAAACATATGCGCTGAGCGCAAGGCGGCCTTTCCGTCTCGGCGATTGTGCTGCGCTGCGGCATGCCCATATCCTGAAGCAGAAGGAACCCTGTCACAGCGAAAGGAGCAGGACATGGCGACGATTCTGACACAGATCCAGGACAGCCTGCGCAAACGCGCAGCCTACCGCCGCACCGTGCGGGAATTGCGGGACATGCCGCTCGACACGGCCATCGATCTTGATTTCTGGCACGAAGATGCCGAAAAACTGGCCGAACGGGCTGTCTACGGGCGCTGATCTGTCCCGGCAGCAAGGTTGCACGCCGGGCAAGTCTGGTTATCGCAGCTTTTCCATCAGCGCCCGGTGCACGGAAGCGGGCACGAAGCGCTGCACATCCCCCCTGAGCCGGGCGATTTCCTTGACCAGCTTCGAGGCAATCGCCTGGTGGCGGGCTTCGGCCATCAGAAACACCGTTTCGACCGAATCGTCGAGGGCGCGGTTCATGCCGACCATCTGGTACTCGTATTCGAAGTCCGCCACCGCGCGCAGCCCGCGGATGATGAACTGTGCGCCGACATCGCGGGCGCAGTCGATCAGCAGGTTCTCGAACGGATGCGCGACGATCTCGACCCCGGTATGGGCGGCCAGCGCCGCAGCCTCGGCCTCGATCATCGCCACCCGCTCCTCAAGGGTGAACAGCGGCCCCTTGTCGCGGTTGATCGCCACCCCGATCACAAGCCGGTCCACCAGCCGACAGGCGCGGGTGATGATATCCACATGGCCGTTGGTCAGCGGATCGAACGTCCCCGGATACAAACCGATGCGCATCCTGCCCCTCCTCATTTCTCCGGGCGCACGCAACAATATTGCACCCACAGATGCAAGGGGCGAAATGCGCCGTTGCGGGCACGATCCGGCGCCGTCGCGCCCCGTGCCGCGCCCGGGGCGAACGCTCAGTAACCCATGATCATGCCGGTCAGGGCGTCCTTCTCAAGCTGAAGCTCCGAAAGCCGCGCCGCCACCACATCACCGATTGAGATCAGCGCCACCATCCGCGTGCCCTCCATGACCGGGATATGGCGGAACCGTTTGGTGGTCATGGTCTGCAGGATCAGGTCGGCATTGTCGTCGGGCTTGCAGCCATAGACATTGCGCGTCATCACCGCATCGACCGTGTCGGTCATGCAACCAGTGCCGCGCTTGGCCAGTTCGCGCACGATGTCGCGCTCCGACAGGATGCCGTCGACGGTTTCGCCGTCGCCCGAGACAACGACCGCCCCGATCCGCTTTTCCGCCAGCACCGCCGCCGCGTCCGCAAGCGTGCTGCCCGGCTTGATGGTGATGACCCCACCGCTTGGTTTCGCCTTCAAGATCTGACTGACAAGCATCCGTGCCTCCTCTGCCCAGCCGTCGCGCATACCCCTTGCACAACCCTGCTCCAAGCCTCTGGCACGGCGGGGATTCTGTCAAGCACCACTGGCACGGGCCGCCGTCCGCGGGCAAGGTTGCGCGCAGCCGGGCCAACCGCACCGGGACATTCTTCCTGCGCCAGCCATGTCTTGACCGCCGCGCCAAAGGCGCGGCCCGGCCCAACGGGAACCGCCGATCCGTGATCGGCAGGGGACCGGCGGGAGAGCCGGTCAGACCACAGCCCACGCCTGCGTCGGCGCCGACCCTACTCCGCCGCGCGCGCCATCGGGTTGTTGGGGTGCGTGGTCCAGTCGCCGTGATCGTCGCGCACCTCGCGGCCCGTGCGCGGGTCCACCGCCCCTGCGGGCAAGCGCTCCATGGTGATGCAATCCTCGACCGGACAGACATTGACGCACAGGTTGCAGGCGACGCATTC
>SKKS01000354.1 GCA_007123625.1 Paracoccaceae bacterium | reverse complement strand
TCGGTCTGGCCCACCTGGGTGAACAACTCGCCCGCCAGTTCACCTTCGTAGTAGCGCTTGAAGCCTGCCAGCGCGTCCGTGCCTGCGGGGTAGTTCGGCGCCATGATGAAGGTGTTTTCATAGCCCAGTTCGTTGGCGTGCTGGCCCGCGGCCTCGTGCAGCATGTCGTTCTGCCACGCGGCGTTGAAATAATTCGGATGGCAATTCGCACCCGCGAGCGCCGAAGGCCCGGCATTGGGCGAGATGTAGAAGATATCCTGCGCAACCGTGGACGGCACCACCGCCATGGCCAGATTGGACCAGATGATGCCCGTCAGGATGTCCGCACGTTCGGACTGGATCATGCGCTCGGCGATCTGCACCGCCAGTTCCGGACGCTGGGCGTCATCTTCGATCACCAGGCGGATGTCGTGCTCTGCGGCATTGTCCAGCGCAAGCTGGAAGCCGTCGCGCACATCAACGCCCAAGCCCGCACCGCCGCCCGAAAGCGTGGTGATCATGCCGACCGTCACGGTGTCTGCCTGCGCCATGCCTGCGGACAATGCCAATGCCGCAAGACTCGCTGTCATCTTTGCCTTCATGGTGACCTCTCCCCGTTTGATGATCCTGACATTAGTGCCGGAACGCAGGATGACGTCAACGCTAGCAAAGCGCGCGGCACATGGCAAAGATTATTTCAAGCTTGAATTAATCGGCCGGAACAAAGGCATGACTACACATTCCGCACGCTGCGCCCTATGGTGCGGCATTGGCGCTACGGGGTTGGCTCATGGTGATCGGACGGCTGGCAGAGGGGGTTCTGGGCGGGGCGGAGCGGCTGACCAGCGCCGTCACCGGCACCGTGTCCGAAGCGTTCTTCGAGCCGGTGCTGCGGCTGGGCGTGACCGGGCTTGCGGGGGCAGGCAAGACGGTCTTCATAACCGCGCTGGTCCACAACATGATGAACCGCGCCCGCATGGGCCAGATGCAGGCGGTCGCCGGGGACCGCATCGCCGCCGCCTATGTGCAACCGCAACCCGACGATATGCTCCCCCGCTTCGATTATGAAACCCATCTGGCCGCGCTGACCGCCGCCGATCCACACTGGCCCGAAAGCACCCGGACAGTGTCAGAATTGCGGCTGTCGTTCCGGCTGCGCCCCGGCGGCATGTTCGGTGCGCTGACCGGCGCGCGGGTGCTGCACCTGGACATCATCGACTATCCCGGCGAATGGCTGCTGGATCTGGCACTGATGGAGCGCAGCTATCGCGATTGGGCAGACGACACACTGGCCCGGATCGACAAACGCGCCTGCGCGCAGGGCTTCATGGAGCGCGCCCGCGTCGTGGACCCCGACGCCCCCCATGACGAGCCGCTGGCGCAGGATCTTGCCACGCGCTTCACCCGCTACCTGCAGGCCGCGCGCAAGCAGGGCTATGCCGACGTGACGCCGGGCCGGTTCCTGCTGCCCGGAGATCTGGCAGGCTCGCCCGTGCTGACCTTTGCGCCGATCCCCTGGGCGCGCACATCCAAGCGCGGCACGCTTCTGCGCGAGATGGAGCGCCGGTTCGACACCTACAAGGCCAAGGTTGTGCAGCCGTTCTTTCGCGACCACTTCGCCCGAATCGACCGGCAGGTGGTGCTGGTCGATGCGCTGGACGCGATCCACCACGGCCCCGAAGCTGTGGAAATGCTGGGCCGCACCATGTCCGAGGTGCTGGCAGCCTTTCGCCCCGGTCGCAATGCATGGCTGTCGCGGCTGCTGATGGGGCGGCGGGTGGAACGCATCCTGTTCGCGGCGACCAAGGCGGACCACCTGCATCACAGCCAGCATCCGCGCCTGACCGCGCTGGTCGAGGCCCTGCTGCGCCAGTCGCGCGACCGGGCGGATTTCGCGGGCGCCCGGACCGCCGCCATGTCCATCGCCGCCCTGCGCACCACGGTCGAGGAAACCCGCGCGCAGAACGGCGATTCGTTCGACTGCGTGCGCGGGCGCTTGCTGGACGGCGGGCGGCAGGCGGCGTTCTATCCGGGCGAATTGCCCGAAGACCCCATGCGCCTGCTTGCCCCCTACCGCACCACCGGCGCCACCGACTGGCTGGACGGCGACTACCGCATCATGCGCTTTGCCCCGGCAGCGCTGGCCCTTCGCCCCGGCGAGGGGTTGCCCCATATCCGGCTGGACCGGGCGGCGGAATTTCTGTTTGGGGACAAGCTGGCATGACCCCACGCAAGCCCGTCCTGTTCGACCTTGACGACGACCGCCCAGCGGACCCGGCGGCGGCGCCCCCCCTGCCCGATGACGCGCCCATCCCACCGCAGGGGCGCGCAATGGCCACCGGTGCGGCGCTGCTGGCGCGGCCCCGGTCGCGGTTCGCGGGGCTGGTCTGGGGTGCGGCGGCGGGATTTGTGGGACTTGCCGTTTCCGTGGCCGCATGGGATTTCGCCACCCGGCTGATGGAACGCGCGCCTGCACTGGGGTGGCTGGCGCTGGTGTTGATGGGCGTGGTCGCGCTGGGGCTGGCGGGGCTGGCCTTGCGCGAGCTTGCGGGCTTTCGCCGCCTGCGCCGGATCGACGTGCTGCGCACCCGGGCGCTGGCCGTCCACGACCTGACCGAAGCCCGCGCGCTGAGCGCCGAGATCGCCGCACTTTATGCCGACCGGGCCGAACTGACTTGGGCGCGCACGAGGCTGGCCGAAGCGTCTGCCGACGCCTTCGATGCCGATGGTGTGCTTATGCTGACCGAGACCGCCCTGCTGGAGCCCATCGATCAAGCCGCCCGCACCGAGGTCGAGGCCACCGCCCGCCAGGTGGCACTGATCACTGCCGTGGTGCCGCTGGCGGCGCTGGATGTGGCGATTGCGCTGCTGGCCAACCTGCGCATGATCCGGCGCGTCGCCGCACTTTATGGCGGGCGCAGCGGCACGCTGGGCAGCCTGCGCCTGCTGCGTGCGGTGATGACGCATCTGCTGGCCACCGGGCTGGTGTCGGCGGGCGACGACCTGATCGGGTCGGTCGCGGGCGGCGGCCTCATGTCGAAACTGTCGCGCCGGTTCGGCGAAGGGCTGATGAACGGCGCGCTCTGCGCGCGCGTGGGGGTCGCGGCGATCGAGGTTTGCCGCCCGCTGCCCTTTGTCGCCACGCGCCGACCCCGCGTGACC
>SKKS01000473.1 GCA_007123625.1 Paracoccaceae bacterium | reverse complement strand
GATGTGCGCCGCGCCATCTTCACTTACACCGATATTCCGGCCCGCCTGCCGCCGCTTGAAGCCCCGCGCGTCCTCCGGGTCGTCGATCAGGAGGTTGCGGTCACCGCGCTTGCCGGGACCCTCCCGCAGGAAGGGACGGCACTTGCCGCCGCGTCGCAGTTCCTGCTCGCCAACATCTCACAGCGCCTGGCCGCCAGCTTGCGCGAGGAGGTGGACAGTCGCGGCGCCGTCTCCCCGCGCGCGCTGGAAGAAGCCACGACCGAGGTGGTTGCCGCAATCCGCAGGCTTGCCCGCAATGGTGAGATCACGCTGACCGATCCCGACGGGGACTGACACCGGGGGGCTGCGCGCCGGTAATCCAGGGTCCCTGCGCCCGGACTCTGATGCCCGCACCCCGTCACCCGACACCTGCCGCACCGCGCTGACGGTCGGCAAGGGGCAGGGGCGCACCTGCGCCGCATATCGCGCAGTCAGCACCGGCGCGATCGCACGCGTTCCGCCCCGCATCCTGCCCTTCCGGTGGCATGGGTGGCAGGCGGAAATTCTTGCCCCCGGCACCCTGTTGCAACACCCCGCCCGCGCCACTTCCGACAAGCGCCCTCAGCGCCCCAACGCGCGCACCCCGCGTGTGATTCCGTCAAGGGTCATCGGTACCATGCGGTCCTCGAAGATCTCGGCGATCATCCGGATCGACTGCGTATGCGGCCAGTGCCCTTCGGGCGTGGGGTTGATCCACAGATGATCCGGCCATTGCGCGCGGGCGCGCTCCAGCCAGACCTGGCCGGGTTCTTCGTTCCAGTGCTCGTTCGCGCCCCCGGCAAAGGCCACCTCGTAGGGGGACATGGCGGCATCGCCCACGAAGATACATTTCCAGTCCGCCCCGTAGCCGCGCAACAGGTCCCATGTCGGCAACCGCTCCGTCCACCGCCGCGCGTTGTCGCGCCAGACGAATTCATAAAGGCAGTTGTGAAAATAGAAGTGCTCCAGATGCCGAAATTCGGCCCGGGCGGCGCTGAACAGCTCTTCCACCGCGCGCACATGCGGGTCCATGGAGCCGCCGACGTCCAGAAACAGCAACACCTTGACCGCGTTCTGCCGCTCGGGGCGGGTCTTGACGTCCAGCCAGCCCTGTTCGGCGGTGGCGCGAATGGTGCCGTCCAGATCCAGCTCTTCCTCGGCGCCGTCGCGCGCCCATTTGCGCAGCCGCTTCAGCGCCAGCTTGATGTTGCGCGTGCCCAGCTCCATGCGGTCGTCGAAATCACGGAATTCGCGCTTGTCCCAGACCTTGACCGCGCGCTGGTGGCGGCTCTTGTCCTGCCCGATGCGCACGCCTTCGGGGTTGTAGCCATAGGCGCCAAAGGGCGAGGTGCCGGCTGTGCCGATCCATTTGTTGCCGCCCTGGTGGCGGTCTTTCTGGTCTTCCAGCCGCTGCTTCAGGGTCTCCATCAGCTTGTCGAACCCGCCCAGCGCCTGGATCTCGGCTTTCTCGGCGTCGCTCAGGTGCTTCTCGGCCATCTTCTCCAGCCAGTCGCGCGGCAGGTCGATCGCCGCCAGCACCTGCGCGGCGCTTACGCTTTCCAACCCGCGAAAGGCCGCGGCAAAGGCGCGGTCGAACCGGTCGATGTGGCGCTCGTCCTTCACCATGGACGTGCGCGCCAGGTAATAGAATCCGTCGACATCATAGGTCGCCAGCCCCGCCTGCATCCCCTCAAGAAAGCTCAGGTATTCGCGCAGGCTGACCGGCACGCCATGGGTCCGCAGGCTGTCGAAGAACGGCAGGAACATTGCCCTAGAACGACCATTCTATGGCCACCGTAAGCGCCAGACCCGCCAGCGCCCCGATGATTCCATAGACGGTGCCGTATTGCAGCTTGTCCAGCCGCTGGCCGCCCATGCGCCCGGCCTGCCGGACGCCCAGGAAGACGCCCAGAACCACACCCAGAATAACGATCATGCGATAAACTCCATTACCTGCGTGCCGCCCTACCGCAGGGCGGCGATCTCGGCAATGCGCCGGTCCAGCGCATCCACGCGCCCGAAGCCCCAGGCCGCCAGCGGCGCGCTCGCGCGGCGCAGGGCGGCGGCTTCGGTGCGCTGGCCGCGCCTCTCCAGCGCTTCGGCGCGCAACAGCATCAGCACGGCCTGAAACGCCGCGTTTTCGGTGCGCCGGGCGGGCTCCAGCGCGCGCGCGGTCAGGGTCAGCACCAGATCTGTCTGCCCTGCCGCCAGCGCCTGCGTGGCCAGGTGCATGTCCATATGCGCGGCATGGACCTGCCCGCCGGGCAATCCAGCAAAGAGCCGCTGCGCCCGCATCAATGCCGCCAGCGCGGTTTCCCCTGCCGAAGGCGGCGCGAACCGCGCCACCAGGAACAGGCTGAAGCCCAGGCGCGCATCGTCCCAGCCCCGGGACGATGCGATGGCCAGCGCCGTGGCGGCGGCATTGCGGCGCACGGTCGGGTTTGCGCTGCGCCCCAGCGCGGTTTCCACCGCATCGATCCAGGCGCGCGGGCTGCGCTCGGGCAAGGTTCCGTCAAAGGGGCGCTGGCCGCGCGGGTTCTCGCGCGCCAGAATCGTCGGCAGCCGCTCGGTCACCTGTGCCCGCGTCATTCCGCTGCGCAATTCGGGCGCGTTCCAGACCCGCAGCAACAGCATGTCGAAGCCGGTCAGCGCGGTCTGGAAATTATCGTCGTTGAACACCGTATCCGGCAACCGGTACAGGTCATTGAGCGGCCCCATGGCCTGCGCGATCTCTTCGTGCAGGCAATCACGGATCTCCTGCGGGGCCACATCCGAAGGCACGAACACGCCCACCCGCGTCCGTTCGGTCACCTGCGTCCAGTCCAGTGCGCCTCTTCGCCGCGCCGCGCGGAATTCCGCCCAACTCGACACATTCGGCACCACGAAACACGCAGCCTGCGGCACGGCCGCGCGCAGTTGCCGCCCCGGAATGAATTCCACCGTCACCTGCGCCGCTGTTTGATTGACACGCGCGACCTGTAGGCCCGCCTCGCGCCGCATCCGCTCAAGCAGGCGGTCGGTCTCGCCCACAGCGCCGGGCGGGACATCGCCGCGCAGCGCCACCCCGATCGGCCCCTCGAACCGCGAGAATCGCGGGATCTCGCGTCCGCTCTCCATGTAGAAACCCAGCTCCACAATGTCATGGGCGATTTCGGTGTTGGTGCGCTCGGGCGCATAGGGGCGCGGCGTGCCGAACTGTGGCACCGGCAGGGTCGAGATCTGCGGATCTGGCGCCAGCCGCGCCACCCCCTGCGGCCCAGCTGCGCATCCGGCCAGCACGGCCAGGACCGGCACCCCCAGCATCACGGCACGGAGTACAGCGCCGGGCCCGCGCCGCGCGCTGTCTGTTTCATCTTGCCGTAAATACTCTCGGGGGGGGGCGCCCGGCACGGGCGCCGGGGGGCAGACAGCCCCCCATACCCCGCTGGCGGCATGGATCACGGGACGGCGCACGGGCGCCGGGACGGGCTGTTCCGGCAACGCGCTCATGATGGCCGCACATACCGGATGAAAGGTGTCGCCACCCCGATCCGGTTGTAAAGCTGTCGTGCGGTGGTGTTGAAGTCCTGCGTCAGCCAATAGACCCCGGGCACTCCGCGCGCATCGGCGGCGGCGTACACCGCCTCGATCAGGGCCCGGCCGACGCCCAGACCCCGCGCCGCGGGTGCGGCGTACAGGTCCTGCAGATAGCAGATCCCTTCGGGGCGCCAGCAATGGGCGTGAAACAGGTAATGCACCAGCCCGACCGGACGCCCGTCCAGATCCGCCAGCAGCCCCTGAGGCCCATCCGGGGTGCCGTCGAGCAGGCACGCGAAGGTCGTGTCATACACCGCCTGTGGCAATTCGGTTTCATAGAACGCCAGATACCCCTGCCACAGCACGCCCCAGTCGGCGCGGTCGTCGCCAGTCAGTGGGCGGATGCGCAGATCAGCCATGTCACTCACCGTCCCTGCCGCCGGGCCATGAAGGCCAGGCGCTCGAACAGGTGCACGTCCTGTTCGTTTTTCAGCAGCGCGCCGTGCAGCCGGGGCAGGGCGCTGGTGGCATCAGCCTTCAGGTCCTCGGGGGCCAGATCCTCGGCCAGCAGAAGCTTCAGCCAGTCCAGCACCTCCGAGGTCGAGGGCTTCTTTTTCAGCCCCGGCGTTTCGCGCAGTTCATAGAATTGCGAGAGCGCCGTGGTCAGCAACCGGTCCTTTATGTCGGGGAAATGCACCGCGACGATGGCTTTCATCGTGTCAAGGTCCGGGAACCGGATGTAGTGAAAGAAACACCGCCGCAAAAAGGCGTCGGGCAGGTCCTTTTCGTTGTTCGATGTGATGATGACCACGGGGCGGTGACGCGCGCGGATGGTCTCGCCGGTCTCGTAGACGAAGAATTCCATCCGGTCGAGTTCCTGCAACAGGTCGTTGGGAAACTCGATATCGGCCTTGTCGATCTCGTCGATCAGCAGCACGACGCGGGCATCGGCCTCGAATGCTTGCCACAACTTGCCCTTGCGGATGTAGTTCCTGACGTCGCCCACACGCGGATCGCCCAGCTGGCTGTCGCGCAACCGGCTGACGGCGTCGTATTCGTAAAGCCCCTGCTGGGCGCGGGTGGTGGACTTGACGTGCCATTCCAGCATCGGCACGCCCAGCGCCGTTGCCACCTGCCGGGCCAGCTCGGTCTTGCCGGTGCCGGGCTCGCCCTTGACCAGCAGCGGACGTTCCAGCGTGACCGCCGCGTTGACGGCCATCCGCAGATCATCCGTGGCCACATATGTTCCGGTAGAAGCGAAAACCATGCCTGCTCCTTGCGTGCACTTCCATACTGCCCGGACTTCCTGCCAGGCGCATGACTTGCGTAGGAAACTAGCGCCCGGGTCGGGGGCGCGCAAGGCAAGCTGGCATCGGCTGAAATCCGCGTGACATTCTCCGACCCATCGGCTATTCCCCGCCGCAAAGGCGGAAGTCGACAAGGTAACCATGAACAGACTTAATGTGACCGTTGAAGGCGAGCAGGGGGAAGACCGTATGAAACCCGAAATATTCTTGCCGGAGGACTACCGCCCGGCCGAGGGCGAGCCGTTCATGAACGAGCGGCAACTTGAATATTTCCGCCGCAAGCTGCTGGCCTGGAAGGAAGACATTCTCAACGGCAGCCGCGAGACGCTTGAAGGTCTGGCCAATTCCTCGCGCAACATCCCCGATATTGCCGACCGCGCCTCGGAAGAAACCGACCGCGCCCTCGAATTGCGCACCCGTGACCGCCAGCGCAAGCTGGTGGCCAAGATTGACGCCGCCCTGCGCCGGATCGACACCGGCGATTTTGGCTATTGCGAGGTAACGGGCGAGCCGATTTCGCTCAAGCGCCTGGACGCGCGCCCCATCGCGACCATGACGCTTGAAGCACAGGAGCGTCATGAACGCCGCGAACGGGTTCACCGCGAAGCCTGAAGCGGGGCCGAACCGATGACAGGTGCGTGCGCCGCATCCGGGCATCAGAGCGCTGCGCTCTGGTGCCCTTTCTTTTTTCGCGCCCCTAGTTGCGCACCCCACGGAGCGGAGCCATGACAGTACAGCAGCGCCATGCGGTGATTCTGGGCGGCGGTGTTGCCGGGCTGGCTTTGTCGGTGGCGTTGCGCGCGCGGGCGGGGTGGCGCGTCACGCTGCTGGAACAGGCGCCCGCGCTGACCGAGGTCGGCGCCGGGTTGCAGATCAGCCCCAACGGCGCGGTGGTGCTGGGCGCGTTAGGGCTGGCCCCGGCGCTTGAGGCGGTGTCGATGCGTGCCGATGCAGTGGTGCTGCGCGACGGGGGGCAGGGCGCAAAGGTGCTGCGGATGGCGTTGCCCGCCGGGGGCGCGGGTTTTCATCTGGTTCATCGCGCCGATCTGGTGGAGATTCTGGCAGCCGCCGCCCACGCGCAGGGGGTCGATGTGCGTCTGGACGAACAAGCGGTGATGGTCGATCCGCACGGGCCCCTCCCCAAGGCAGTGCTGCACGACGGTCGGGTGGTCGAGGGTGACCTGCTGGCCGCGGCGGACGGGCTGCATTCGGTCATGCGCGAAACGATTCTGGGCGCGGCGCGGCCTGCATTCACCGGGCAGGTGGCCTGGCGCGCGCTGATCCCCGGCGATCCGGACGCCCCGCCCGAGGCGCAGGTGTTCATGGGGCCGGGGCGGCATCTGGTAAGCTATCCGCTCCGGGGCGGCAGTCTGCGCAACATCGTCGCGGTCGAGGAGCGCGCGGCCTGGGCGGACGAGGGCTGGAACATCCGCGACGATGCCGCGCATGTGCGCGCGGCCTTCGCGGGTTTCGGCGGGCCGGTGCCGGGTTGGCTGGCGCAGGTGGAGGGGCCGTGGCTCTGGGGGTTATTCCGGCACGCGGTCGCGACGAACTGGTTCATGGGGCATGGCGTGCTGCTGGGCGATGCGGCGCATCCGACCCTGCCGTTCATGGCGCAGGGCGCCAACATGGCACTTGAAGACGCCTGGGTGCTGACGGCGATGCTGCTGCGCCACGCCGAGATC
This sequence comes from Paracoccaceae bacterium, assembly GCA_007123625.1. GTDB lineage: Bacteria > Pseudomonadota > Alphaproteobacteria > Rhodobacterales > Rhodobacteraceae > Rhabdonatronobacter. Next base: position 5,147 of record SKKS01000473.1, on the reverse strand, counting down.
CCGCGCGCGCTGGCGGCGTATCAGACCGCGCGGCATGCGCGCGCCACCCGGATCGTGGCTGCGGCAAACGCCAATGCGCGGAACTATCACCTGCGCGGCCCCCTGCGACCGTTGGCACATCTGGCGCTACGCATCGGCGGGCGCATCGCCCCGCAGGCGCCGCTGCGCCGCTTCGGCTGGCTGTGGGACCACGACGTCACCCGCGCGCATCCTGTGAACTGAACCGGCCTTGTGGGTGGCGCGCCCGGTCTGACCTTGCGGAGACTCCCCCGCAAGCGGGGGAGTCGCGCCTTGGTGGGCGCCCGCGTCCCGCGGGCGCGTGGGGCCCTGCCGCTCGCGCAACTGCGTTTGCGCTCACGCGGGCACTGGACAAATGATTGCGCATCCTGTTCCTTGCCGGGAAAATGGTCGCTTGCGCCGCCTTGGGGCGGAACAGGGTTCGAAAGGCCGCAGAACACGGGGTAGGGGAGCGCACGCGCATGTCAGTCCAGCCAGCACCGGACCTGTCGCCCCGGGTTTCGGACGAGATCCGCAAGACGACCTGCTACATGTGCGCCTGCCGCTGCGGGATCGACGTGCACATGAAGGGCGGCAAGGTCGCCTATATCGACGGCAACCGCGACCATCCGGTGAACAAGGGCGTGCTGTGCGCCAAGGGCAGCGCCGGGATCATGCAGCACCTGTCCCCCGCCCGCCTGCGCGCGCCCCTCAAGCGGGTCGGCCCGCGCGGGTCTGGCGAATTCAAGGAGATCAGTTGGGACGAGGCGCTGTCGCTTGCCGCCGACTGGCTGCGCCCCTTGCGCGCAACCGCGCCCGAGAAGCTGGCCTTCTTTACCGGGCGCGACCAGTCGCAAAGCTTCACCGGCTGGTGGGCGCAGGCCTTCGGCACCCCCAACTGGGCCGCCCACGGGGGGTTCTGCTCGGTCAACATGGCGGCGGCGGGAATCTATACGATGGGCGGGTCGTTCTGGGAGTTCGGTCAGCCCGACTGGGAGCGCACAAAGCTCTTTCTTTTGTTCGGCGTGGCCGAGGATCACGACAGCAACCCCATCAAGATGGGATTGGGTCGGCTGAAAGAACGCGGCGCACGGGTGATCGGCGTGAATCCCATCCGCTCGGGCTACAACGCCATCGCCGACGACTGGGTGGGGATCACGCCGGGCACGGACGGGCTGTTCATCCTTGCGCTGGTGCATGAGCTTTTGCGCGCGGGCAAGATCGATCTGGACTACCTGATCCGCTACACCAACGCACCCTATCTGGTGAACGCGGCCGATGGGTCGGAAAATGGCCTGTTCCTGCGCGACGCGGATGGCAAACCCCTGGTGCGCGACCGCCGCACCGGGCATGCCGTGGCCTGGGACGCGCCCGACATCGCCCCCGATCTGGCCGCCGGGGTCGAGATCGCTGGCACCACCCATCTGCCCGTCTTCCGCCATCTGACCGATCGATACCTGTCCAAGGACTACGCGCCCGACGCCGTGGCGAAACGCTGCGGCATCCCCGCCCCGCGTATCCGTGCCATCGCCGCCGAAATCGCGCGCGTGGCCTTCGAGGAAGAAATCACCATCCCCCAGCCCTGGACCGATTTTCGCGGGGTCAGACATGAAACCATGACCGGCCGCCCCGTCGCCATGCACGCCATGCGCGGGGTTTCCGCCCATTCCAACGGGTTCCAGACCGCGCGCGCGCTGCATCTTTTGCAAATCCTGATCGGCAGCGTGGAAACGCCCGGCGGGTTCCGCTTCAAGCCGCCCTATCCCAAACCGCCCGAGGCTCACCCCCGCCCCCATGCAGGCCACGTTCCCGGCCAGCCGCTGGACGGCCCGCACCTGGGCTATCCGCTGGGGCCCGAGCATCTGCTTCTGGACGAGGCGGACCAGCCAAAGCGCATCGACAAGGCGTTCTCGTGGGAGGCGCCGCTGTCCGCCCACGGCATGATGCACATGGTGATCTCGAACGCGCATGCGGGCGACCCCTACAAGATCGACACGCTGTTTCTCTACATGGCGAACATGGCGTGGAATTCGTCCATGAATACCACGCAGGTCATGCAGATGCTGACCGACACGGATGCAAACGGCGATTACGTGATCCCGCGCATCATCTACTCGGACGCCTACAGCTCGGAAATGGTGGCCTTCGCCGATCTGGTCCTGCCCGATACCACCTATCTGGAACGCCACGACTGCATCAGCCTGCTTGATCGCCCGATTTGCGAGGCCGAGGCACTGGCCGATTCCATCCGCTGGCCTGTGGTGCAGCCCGACCGTGATGTGCGCCCTTTCCAGTCGGTGCTGCTGGATTTGGGGGCACGGCTTGGCCTGCCCGGTATGGTGAAAGACGACGGTACGGCAAAGTTCAAGGATTATGCCGACTATATCAGCAACCACGAACGCCGCCCCGGCATTGGTCCGCTGGCGGGCTTTCGTGGGCCGGACGGCATGGGCCAGGGGCGCGGTGCGCCCAACCCCGACCAGATCGCGCGCTATATCGAAAACGGCGGCTTCTGGTTCGAGCATATCCCCGAAGAGGCGCAGTTCTTCAAACCCTGGAACGCCGCCTATCAGAACTGGGCGGTGGCGCGCGGCCTTTTCGACAGCCCGCAGCCCTACGTCTTCAATCTCTACGCCGAGCCCCTGCGCAGGTTCCAGCTTGCCGCCGAAGGCTACGGCTCCCGACAGCCCCCCGACCACCTGCGCGCGCGGCTTATGGAAGCGATGGACCCGCTGCCCATCTGGTATCCGACCTTCACCGATGCCGCGACCGACCCTGCTGCGTATCCGCTCCACGCGCTCACCCAGCGCCCGATGGCGCATTACCATTCATGGGGCAGCCAGAACGCATGGCTGCGTCAAATCCACGGCCACACGCCGCTTTATGTCTCGGGCGAGGTCTGGCGCGCGCGCGGGTTCAGAAGCGGCGACTGGGCCACGCTCACCTCGCCGCACGGCCGCATCACGTTGCCTGTGGTGCGGATGGATGCGCTCAACCCGCACACTGTCTGGACCTGGAACGCCATCGCCAAACGCCGCGGCGCCTGGGCGCTGGACGCCTGCGCCCCCGAGGCTGCGCAATCCAGCCTGCTCAACCACCTGATACACGAACTGCTGCCGCCCAAGGGCGACGGGCTGCGCTGGGCGAACTCGGATCCGGTCACCGGACAGGCCGCATGGTATGACCTGCGCGTGCGGATCGAGAAGGCGCCCGCAGGCCAGCGTGTGACCTATCCGGCGCACCCCGCACAGGCGTCCCCGGTCCCGAACCCACCGCGCGATCTGGCGCATCAGGTAAAGGGCTGAGCGCCATGCAACTTCATCTTGCCAAAAATACTCAACACATCCTCGCCCCACGCCAGACGCCAAAGGGCAGCACAGCATGACCAGTCTTCCCACCCACACCGAGCGCAAGCTCGGACTTGTCATCGATCTGGACACTTGCGTGGGCTGCCACGCCTGCGTGATTTCCTGCAAGGGCTGGAACACCGAAAACTACGGCGCGCCGCTTGCCGACATGGATGCCTGGGGCGAAACCCCCGAAGGCACCTTCCTCAACCGTGTCCATACGTTCGAGGTGACGCGCGACACGGCCCCGCCGATGGTCGTGCACTTCCCCAAATCCTGCCTGCATTGCGACGACGCGCCCTGCGTCACCGTCTGCCCCACGGGCGCAAGCTACAAGCGGGTCGAGGATGGGATCGTGCTGGTGAACGAATCCGCCTGCATCGGCTGTGGGCTGTGCGCCTGGGCCTGTCCCTATGGCGCGCGCGAAATGGACGGGGCCGAGAAGGTGATGAAGAAATGCACCCTGTGCGTGGACCGGATCTATAACGAGAACCTTCCCGAACGGGACCGCGAACCCGCCTGCGTGCGCACCTGCCCGGCAGGGGCGCGGCATTTCGGGGACTTCGCCGATCCCGACAGCCATGTGTCGCGCCTTGTGGCCGCGCGCGGCGGCATCGACCTGATGCCGGAACAGGGCACGCGGCCGGTGAACAAGTACCTGCCGCCGCGCGGGCGCGACACGCTGGAAACCCCGGCGCTGGCCAGCCTGTGCGATCCACTGCCGGACACGCCGGGCACCCCGGTGCAGGGGTTTCTTGGCTGGCTGGACCGCGCGTTGGAGCGGATCTGAGCAATGCATCCCGCACCGTCGCTGATCGTCTTTACCGTTTTCTCGGGGCTGGGCTTCGGGTTGCTGGCCTGGCTGGGGCTGGGTCCGGCCCTTGGGCAGCCTGAGCCGCTGGGCTGGGCGGCGTTCGTCTGGTTCGGGCTGGGCTATGGGCTTGCGGGGGTGGGGCTTTTGGCCTCGGCCTTTCATCTGGGGCACCCGGAGCGGATGCTGCTGGCGTTCACGCAATGGCGCTCAAGCTGGCTGTCGCGCGAGGCGGTGCTTGCGGTGGCTGCGCTGGCGGTAATGGCGCCGCATGCCGCCGGGTCGGTATTCCTGGCCACGCCGCTGCCCGCGTTCGGGATGGCTGCGGCGGTGCTGGCGGTGATGACGGTGGCGGCGACGGCGATGATCTATGCGCAGTTGCGCACGGTGCCGCGCTGGCATCACTGGACGGTCCCGGCGCTGTTTGTCGTCGCCGCGCTTGCGGGCGGGGCGCTGCTGGCAGGGCAAGGGTGCGCGGCGCTCTGGCTGTTGCTGTTGCTGGCGCTCCTGATGATCGCGCATTGGCGGATCGGTGACGGGCGTTTCCGTGCCTCGGGGAGCGACGCGGGCACGGCCACCGGCCTGGGCGGGCTGGGGCGCGTGCGCCTGCTGGAGCCGCCGCATTCGGGGCGCAACTACCTGCTGCGCGAGATGGTGCATGTGGTCGGGCGGCGCCACGCGCACAAGCTTCGGCTGATCGCACTGGCCTTGGGCGCGTTGCTGCCTGCGGTGCTTGTGCTGCTGGCGCCGGGGTCCGTGGTGGCGCTGGCCTTCGCGGCGGTGTTGCATCTTGGCGGGATGCTGGCCGCGCGCTGGCTGTTCTTCGCCGAGGCCGAGCATGTGGTCGGGCTTTACTATGGCCGTGGTGGCACGGCCCCGACCGACGGCTGAAGGGGGCTTTCGAGCCCCCTCTTCGCCTGACCGCGAAGTCACCCCTCGAGGATATTTTTGCACAGATGATGTCTGGGGAGATGTTCTGTCTGCGCTAAGGT
>SKKS01000128.1 GCA_007123625.1 Paracoccaceae bacterium | reverse complement strand
GGGTTCTTGTCGACGCCGTAGAGGCAGCGCTGCGCGACAAGACGGCGGGCATGGATTTCCTCGGTTTCATCCGCGGGGAAGGTCGGCCGGGCAACCTTGTGCTTTTCCCACGCAAGTTGCAGTCGCTTGCCGATCTGACGGCAGGCCTCGACCAGGAACGCGCCCGACCCGCAAGCCGGGTCACAGACCTTGAGCCGCAGGACCTCATCAGGTGTGGCATCCTCGCCAAGCCGCGCGAAGGCAGGTTCAAGCGCGTGGGTGACGATAGGGCCTGTCAGCTCGCGGGGGGTGTAGTGCGACCCCGACCGTCGCCGCTCATCCGTCGGCTGCAGATAGGGTGCGCCTGCTGGCAAGATATGGCTGTCCGGCGAGCCGCGCAGATCGATAAGCCCGTCACGGTGCCCACGGGCGTTGCCAATGGCGAAGGCAACGACGGCGTCCTGTGGCGTCTTTGCGTCTTGAAGCGCTTTCGCCTGCCCCGTCGTCGGCTTGACCGCGCGGTCCTTGAGCCACTTGATCCGGTCGGCAGGCTTGCACTTCAAAAGCGACTCCAGCCCCACAAAAGTTGGCAGCCCTTTTTCATCGACGACCGCGATCATCGGTTCTGTCGCCGCCTGTGCCGTGAACCCCATCACAGTCTCGTAGACCGATCCGATCTGTTCGACATCGAGCGTTCTGTAGGACAGCCTTTCGCGTGCATCAGTGCGGTTCGGGCCGCGCAGAGTCATCAGACCCTGCAGGACGCGGTGGACGCAGGCATCCGACACTGGCAGCACCTGTGGCGCACCGCCAGCCTTGCGTCCTTCAAGAAACGGGAAAACATCGGGATCGAAGAGCTTGCCACCGCGGCCCTTGATCCATCGGTCCTGACCGCCATGAATCAACCGGAACACGGCAAGCAGTTGTCCCCAACCGCCGCGCCGGTCTTCCATGGTGTCGAAATGGCGCGCGGCATCATCGTCAAGCCGGGCAAACAGGGTGCGGACCGAATACCCCGATTGCCAGAGCTGCTGGGCTTCGGGTTCGCGGGACGTTGGCAGAAGGTCGCGATCTTCAGCATAGAGAAGAAACACAAGGCGCAAAAGGCAGGTGAGGAGCCCCTCATAGAGATGCGCAGGCGCCTCCTCGGACAGACGGCGGGTCCGGTCAGGATCGGCTTCGTGGAGTCCGCGCAGCAGGTCATGCAGGGCGCCCAGGACCTGGCCTGACAGCTTCTCGGACACCTCATTTTGTGCCTTGCGTGATGCTTCAAGCAGTGGGCGGAGGCGATGCTCCTCGGGGCCGACAAAGAACCGGCCCCGCCCTAGTGCAAGCTTGAGCCCTGCCAACATCGGCCGCCCACCCGGACTGGTCATCGCCGCCAGTGGCCATGTAATCCAGCCCGACGTCTCGCCATCGGGCGCATAGATCAGCCGAATAATGCCAGGCGCCAGCAGGATGCCGATCCCGACACCCGTGTCGCGAATAAGGCGGTCAAGCCTGTGATGCGGGCTGGCCGCCCAACCATCTCCGTCGTTTCGCTGATCCGCTCCACGCTCAGCTTCGATCAAGACCAGCGCCTGTGCTTTCCCTTCCCCATCAAGGACAGCCCAAGTCGGCGCGAGGTGGTCGTCCTGCTCAGGCACCGCGACGGTCAACCCGGCCGGCATTCCGGGCCCGTCTGGAGCACCGGGGACCCGGCTCGCGGACCAACCCAGCACGTCGCTGAAGATCCGCCATGGATCATGCGGAATGAATTCCGCTTCAGCCACATCGTCGCCATGGAAGTTCAGCGCTTCAGCCATTGCGGCGTCGTCCGCCGCAGTTTGTCGGGTAGGAGTCAAGCCAAGGTGCTTAAGGACATTTGCACCCAGCACGAGGCCGTCGCTGCCCTCCTGAACATAGGCCAGCCACTCATCGATCGGATCGATGCCCCCTCCCCAACCTGTGGCGCCATCCATCATGATGTCGGCCAAAGGTAAACGAGGCCGATCGGGTCGAGTCTCTGTGCGCGCACTTCGTAACTCTCACGCACCTTTTCGGGCTCCTTCTCCAGTTCAGTTCGCAGGCGATCAACCTTGTGATCCCATGCGCGCCGATCAGCCTGTCTTTGCTGCTCTTCCTTTTGGGGCAGATTGAACGTCAGCTGCCGGGGGTCTTCGGTCGTCCGCTCCCGCTCAATCCTGACCAACTGGCGCATCAGAAGTTCTTGCAAAGCTTCTGCTTCTCGGACGCCATTATCGTGCAATTGCCCGACGGCATGCAGACGCGATGCATCCGCACGGGCCTCAACATGAGGTTTCAGGTCTTCGACGTCTTGGCGAACCCAGGGCGCAATCCGGGCCGAGACTGAATCTCCAGCTGCGATGCCGGTTTGCAGCGCATCTTGCAACTGTCGAAGGGTCGTTTCCTCGCCGACGTCCTTAAACGGCACCAGCGCGTTTTTATCTCGCATCGAGTCACGCCACGGCGCCGCTACCGTTATAATTTCTTCGTGCAGCCGCCGCGCACCTGGCCCGTAAAGGGCCAACCGAGCCAGCATGACAACCCGGTGCTGGCCCGTCGGGGCCACAATTGCCGCGACACGGGTAAGGTCGTCTTGAAAGCCCCTGGCCACGAAGCGGCCCAGTAGACGCTTCACGATCCGATGTTCCAAATGCAGCTGAACAACATCTTGCGGCTCCGGCTGCCCTGGTTGCAGAACGGGCGGCGCGAAAAGGATTCCACGTGGTGGATTCTCTTGGCGCCATTCCGCGAGCCCCTTGCCAGTCGGCGCCCGTCCGGGCCGCAATTCATCGATCAGCGTCTGCCAAGATGGGCTCCGAAGTGCCGGATCATCTGGCGCCAACCCACCCGCGCCATCAACTGAATAGGTGCGTTTGGTCATCGTCGTACCCATTCGTGCAAGCGCGAGTTCGACAAGGGCCCGCAGGTCGTCCGGCTCAACGCCAACCTTCCGGCGGGCCTCCTCGCGCGCCTTAGAAAGCCGCGCCTCGTCAATCCTTAGCCTCTCGAGACGGCCCTCTTCGCCCATCTCCCTTCTGGCGACAGCCGACCGCCCGGAGGATGCTGATCGGATAGCCTGGGTAGAAGCGTCGGCCTGTCCCTTCCGGATGCCTCCGGCAAGCGCGTCTTGGATGACCTGCCCCGTCGATCCCAGTTCCTCGCGGATCCTT
>SKKS01000133.1 GCA_007123625.1 Paracoccaceae bacterium | reverse complement strand
CCGACGCCGACCAGCGGGATCGCACCGTCGGTCAGTTGCGAAAAGCGCGCAAGAATACGGGTGGCGCGCTCGAACAGCGGCGCTCCCGAAAGGCCACCGGCCTCGGCCGCGCTCGCGCTGCGCAGTCCGGTGCGGGCAAGCGTGGTGTTGGTGGCGATGACCGCATCCACGCGCAGCGCCAGCGCGACCTCGGCCAGCGCGGCCAGTTCTTCGTCCTCGAGATCGGGCGCGATCTTGAGGAATACCGGGATTCGGCGCGGCAGGTCGGCGCGCGCCTCGAATACGCGCTCCAGCAGACCACGCAGCGCGGTCGCGCCCTGCAGGGCGCGCAGCCCCTCGGTATTAGGGGACGAGACATTGACGGTCGCGAAATCGATCGCCGGTCCGCATTGGCGCAGCACCGAGGCGAAGTCTGCGGCGCGGTCGGTGCTGTCCTTGTTGGCGCCCAGGTTCAGGCCCACGATCCCACCGGGCGGACGGGTGGACGGACGCGCCGCCAGGCGCGCAGCGATGGCGGCGGCCCCGTCGTTGTTGAACCCGAAGCGGTTGATGACGCCGCGATCCTGCGGCAGGCGGAACAGGCGCGGACGCGGGTTGCCCGGCTGCGCGCGCGGGGTGGCGGCGCCGACCTCGATGAAGCCGAAGCCTGCACGGCCAAGGGGGGCAAGCGCGGTGGCGTTCTTGTCGAACCCGGCCGCCAGACCCAGCGGATTGGGCAGCGCCAGACCGGCGAGTTCCGTCGCCAGCCGGTCCGACCGAACCGTTTCCGGCAACGGGGCAAGCCCCAGCCGCAGGGCGCGAAGTGCCAGCCCGTGCGCGCGCTCCGGGTCGATCTGGCGCAACACCGCAAGGCCGAGCGATTCAAGCGCGCTCAAATCATGCCCTCGGGAAAGATGTGTCCCGCCGCGCCCAAGGGCAGCGATTTGTCCCAGACGACATCGGTCAGGCGCAGGGGGCGGTAGAGATGCGGAAACAGCGCCCCGCCGCGCGAGGGCTCCCAGCGCAGGTCCGGGCCAAGCCTGTCGGCGGCGACGGCCACCAGCACCAGATCGCTTTCGCCTGCGAAATGTCGCGCTGCGGTGTCCATGACCTGTTGTGCGGTCGACAGGTGGATATAGCCATCGCGCAGGTCGACGGGCGCGCCCGTCGAGGCACCGTCACGCGCAAGCGTGTCCCATTCCGGTCGTCGGAAGATCTTGTAGATCAGCATGCAAGCCTCTTGCCGAATGGCGGCGCGCGGGTCAATGCCCGAGTGCCCCGGCGTCGCGTGGTTTGCCGGGATAGGCAACCGCACGCCCGGTCAGGTCGCACGATAACCATGCCACGGCATCCTGCAACGCGCGCCGGGCTGACTGAGCCCTGACGCAGCACCGGATACGCCGCGTCGTCGCAGAAGGCGGAGGAAGCGTTGAAGCCGTTGTCGTGCCGGAACTCTAGAGTGGTCCGGGGCGGCGTTCTTCGCTCAGCAGGACGTTGGCATCGACGGCGCCGACGCCGGGCAGCGTCATGATGCGCCGCCGCAGCACGCGTTCAAAATCGGAAATGTCGCGCGCAACGACACGCAGGCGATAGTCATAAAGGCCGAGCACATGCTGCACGGTCTGCACCTCGGGGATGGCGCTTGCGGCGCGTTCGAAATCCGCCAGTCCGGTGCGCCCCTTGGCCGCCAGCGTGATCCCGAGAAAGACCGTCACTCCGAATCCCAGCGCCTGGGCATCGAGGACAAGCCGCCGCCCGCGGATGGCGCCGGCGTCCTGCAGACGGCGTACCCGGCGCCATGCGGCAGGCTGGCTGAGCCCCACGCGCCGCCCCAGCGCGCCCGCGCCTTGGGTGGCGTCGTCGGCCAGCGCGCGCAGGATCGCGCGATCGATGTCGTCAAGGTCAATCATGATCTGGCGTCGCGCGGAGGTCTGACGGGTTCTCCCGCCCCCCGGACCCCGGTGCAGGCACCGGTGCCCGAGCGTTGGGCCGGGCGGCGCGGGCAAGCCCGCGCCGCATGGGCGACAGCGATTGCGCACAGGCCCACCCCTGGCCCAGCGCAAGGCAGTCCCGGTGCCCTGGCGATTTCTGCACTGAGGAAGAGCCGGCGCATGGTGTGTTCCTTTGAGAAACGAAGGCCTAGAGCGGCAGATGCTCGCCGCTTTTGACATCGGCGACATGCATCAATGCTTCGAGGTCGGCGATATGCGGCAGGGTCAGGATGCGTTCGCGATATAGCCTGCGGTAATCCGCGATATCGCGCGCGATGAGGTTGAGTCGCACATCCACACGTCCGAGGAAGGTCTGGATTTCCAGAACCTCGGGGACCTGCCGGGCGGCAGCCATGAACCCGTCGAAGGCGTGCGGATCGGTCTTGTCCAGGGTCACGCGGAGCGACACTTCGACTGTCCAGCCAAGGCGGCGCCAGTCGATGACCGCCTGTTGCCCGCGCAATACTCCGCCCGCGCGCAGCCGCTCAACCCGCCGCCAGCAGGTCGCTTCGGTCACTCCGGCGCGGGTGGCAAGTTCTGCGGTGGTGAGGGTCGGTTCGGCCTGCAATTGCCGCAGCAGCCTTCGGTCGGTGTCATCAATGCGCATGCTTCTTCAGATAAATCACATTAGTGAGAATGAAAATATCGAAATTAGAAAGTAATATGCTGATTATGAAAAGCGACTTGCCATGTGCTGGCATAGGGTCTGCGCCATCATCATGAAGGAGGACAAGTAATGCGTGTCTATTATGATCGCGATTGCGATGTGAATCTGATCAAGGACAAGAAGGTGGCGATCCTGGGCTATGGCAGCCAGGGTCACGCTCATGCGCTGAACCTGCGCGATTCGGGGGCCAAGAACTTGGTTGTCGCCCTGCGCGAAGGGTCGGCCAGCGCCGCCAAGGCCGAGGCCGAGGGGCTGCAGGTCATGGGCATCGCCGAGGCTGCCGCCTGGTGCGACCTGATCATGTTCACCATGCCCGACGAGCTGCAGGCCGAGACCTATCGCAAGTATGTCCATGACAATCTGCGTGACGGCGCGGCAATGGCCTTTGCCCACGGTCTGAATGTGCATTTCGGGCTGATCGAGCCCAAGCCGGGCGTGGATGTGATCATGATGGCGCCCAAGGGTCCGGGGCACACCGTGCGCGGTGAATACGTCAAGGGCGGCGGCGTGCCCTGTCTTGTGGCGGTG
>SKKS01000129.1 GCA_007123625.1 Paracoccaceae bacterium | reverse complement strand
CGATGATCGGCATCCCCAGCCCTTTGAGTCGCATCTTCAGGATCCGGGCGTGTTCCTGTTGCTTGTCGCGCAACCCCTGATCGGTTTTCAGATGCCGCACGCTGGCGGTCGCGCCAGCGGCAACCGTCGGAGGCAACGATGTGGTGAAGATGAACCCCGGCGCATACGAGCGGATCGCATCGCAAAGCTTGGCGCTGGCGGCGATATAGCCGCCCATGACGCCATACGCCTTGGCCAGCGTGCCGTTGATTATGTCGATCCGGTTCATCAGGCCATCGCGTTCGCAGACCCCGCCCCCGCGCGGGCCGTACATGCCCACGGCGTGCACTTCGTCGATGTACGTCAGCGCGTTGAATTCATCCGCCAGATCGCAGATTTCCGCGATGCGACCGAAATCGCCATCCATGGAATAGATCGATTCGAAGGCGATCAGCTTGGGTGCGGCCGGATCGTCGGCTTCAAGCAGTGTGCGCAGGTGCGCCACATCGTTGTGCTTGAACACCCGCTTTGCCCCGCCGTTGCGGCGCACACCCTCGATCATGGAGGCGTGGTTAAGCTGGTCGGAATAGATGATGAGCCCGGGCAACAACCGGGGCAGGGTGCTGAGCGTGGCATCGTTGGCGATATAGGCCGAGGTGAAGATCAGCGCCGCTTCCTTGCGGTGCAGGTCGGCAATCTCGGCTTCAAGCGCCTTGTGATAAACGGTCGTCCCCGAAATGTTGCGTGTCCCGCCCGAGCCCGCGCCGGTGGCGTCAAGCGACTGATGCATGGCGTCCAGCACGACCGGGTGCTGGCCCATGCCCAGGTAATCGTTGCCGCACCACACGGTGATATCCTTGCGCGTGCCGTCGGGACGATTCCAGACGGCATGGGGAAACTGGCCCTTGCGTCGTTCGATATCGATAAACGTGCGATAGCGCCCTTCATCATGCAGGCGGTGCAGGGCGGCATCTATCGCAGCATCGTAGTTCAACTTGCTCTCCCTCGCGCAAAGCTGGGTACATTCACAATCTTCTATCTTCCCGCGGCGCAAAAGCAAAGCTGGAAGCGTCCCTGCGTGCGTATCCGGACCCGGCCCGCGTTCTGTATGATCTAGGTCAAAGTCATACGACGTTTGTCCGGAAAACGGCACGCGGCGCCTTGTCGCGACCGGGGCTGGCCTGCCGGGGCGCCGGGGAAGGCAGGCTTAGTTCGGCGCCAGTTCCAGCACCACCACGCAGGCCGGGCCGCCGCTGCGTTCCTGTTCGCACATGGCAATCGCTGCGTTGCGCGCGGCCTGCGGATGGGGCAACTGAGCCAGCGCCGCCACGCCGGGGGCGGGCATTCCGTCGCGGATGAAACCCTGCTCAGGGGCAATTGCGATGGCGCCATGGCCGGGCCCGTCGCCCATGAACAGCGCCAGCGCCTCCGGGTCCGTCCCGACAAGACGCAGCGTGTCCAGTTCCTGCGCAGTCAGGAAGTCATAGGCATGCACGGTGACGGTGTTGCCGCCGATAGCGAAGGTTTCGCGCTCCGAAGCGGCGGCACTGGAAACGTGCAGGCCAACCGCCGCACAAAGGACACCTGCAGTCAGGCCAGGAAGAAAACGCGACATGTGGGACACTCCAAGGAAGATTCCCACGGCTTCTAGCACAGCCGCACGCTCTGGACAGCCCCCGCAGGGCTGCTAGGCTCGCCGCTATCACGTCCGCTTTATCGGAGTATTCCATGACCGACCACCTGTCCCCGGTGCTTGACCGGATCGACGCCGAGCTGCCCGCCGCGCTTGAACGGCTGATGGCGCTTCTGCGCATTCCGTCGATCTCCACCGATCCCGCCTATGCCGCCGAATGCGAGCGCGCGGCCGACCTTTTGGTTGCCGATCTGGCGTCGATGGGGGTGTCGGCGACAAAGCGGCCCACAGACGGACATCCGATGGTGGTGGGGCATTTGCGGGGGCGGGGGCCGCACCTGCTGTTCTATGGACACTATGATGTGCAGCCGGTGGACCCGCTGGAGTTGTGGCACCGCGACCCATTCGACCCGGCGATCGAGGACGCGCCAGCAGGCCGCGTGATTCGCGGCCGCGGCGCCGCCGATGACAAGGGCCAGTTGATGACATTCGTTGAAGCCTGCCGCGCCTGGCTTGCGGTCCACGGCGAATTGCCGGTGTCGGTCACGTTCTTTCTGGAGGGTGAGGAAGAATCAGGTTCGCCTTCGCTGGTCCCGTTCCTGCGCGACAACGCCGCCGAGGTGACCGCCGATCTGGCGCTGATCTGCGACACCGGCATGTTCGACCCGCAGACACCCGCCATCACCACCATGCTGCGCGGCCTGCTGGGCGAGGAAGTGACCATCCACGGCGCAGAGAAGGACCTGCATTCGGGCCTGTTCGGCGGGGCGGCGATGAATCCGGCGCGGGTGCTGGCGCGCATTCTGGCCGAGTTGCATGACGATCAGGGCCGGATCACGGTGCCGGGCTTCTATGACGGCGTGCCCGAGATCGGCGACGACATGCGCGCGCAATGGGACGGGCTGGGCTTCGATCCTTCGGCGTTCCTTGGCTCCGTGGGATTGGCGAAACCGGCGGGCGAGGCCGGGCGCAGCGCGCTTGAAATGCTGTGGTCGCGCCCGACATGCGAGATCAACGGCATGTGGTCGGGCTATACCGGCGCAGGGTTCAAGACAGTGTTGCCCGCGCGCGCTTCGGCCAAGGTCAGTTTCCGGCTGGTCGGAGATCAGGACCCGCTGGCGATCCGTGAAAGCTTCCGCGCCTTCGTGCGGGCACGCCTGCCGGTGGATTGCCGCGCTGAATTTGCGCCGCACGGGGCGTCGGCGGCGTCGGTCATGGCGACGGACCACCCTGGCTTCGAGGCCGCGCGCGAGGCCCTGTCGGACGAATGGCCGCGCCCGGCAGCCTTTGTCGGCGGGGGCGGTTCGATCCCGATTGCGGGGCACTTCAAGACGATACTGGGAATGGATTCGATGCTGATCGGGTTCGGACGCGACGACGACCAGATCCATTCGCCGAATGAAAAGTACGATCTGGAGAGTTTCCACAAAGGCACACGCTCCTGGGCGCGAATCCTTGATGCCGTGGCCCGTGCGGCCCCGACGGGGTGAAACGCCTCCCCTCGGGCGCGCCCGCCCGCCCACCCTGCGCCCTCGGGGAGGCGTGCCCGGCCCCGG
>SKKS01000040.1 GCA_007123625.1 Paracoccaceae bacterium | reverse complement strand
TGGAGCTGTCGCATTTTGGCGTGCTGAACCTTCTGGCCCATGCGCAGGAGGAACGGACCCCCGCGCAGCTTGCCCGCGCCTTTCATGTGACCCGCGGTGCCATGACCAACACGCTGGCCAAGCTGGAATGGGCCGGATACATCCACATCCGACCCGACTGGGACGATGCGCGGCGGAAGTTCGTCTCGCTCAGCCCTGCCGGGCGGCGCGCCCGCGACGCGGCGCTGGGCGCGCTGACGCCGCTGATTTCCGAGATGGTCGAAACCGTCGGCAGCGACCGCGCGCGGCAGGTGATCCCTGTCCTGCGCGCCCTGCGTCAGGTGCTAGAAAGCGGCTGACCGCGGCGGCAGGGGCAGGGCAAGGGCGCTCAGGCCCGCACGAATGTCAGGTAATGTGGCGCGCGGCCTTCGCGCAGGGCTTTGGCCTCGTACCGGGTCGAGGGCCAGTCGGACCACGCAGCGTCTGTGGCATGGTCGATCCGGCGAAAGCCCGCAAAGGGCACTTCGTCGAGCGTCTGTCGGACGTAGCTGGGGATGTCGGTGGCCACACGGAATTCCGCCCCGGGGGCAAGAACGCGCGCCAGCGGGTGCAGGTGCTCGGGCGTGACAAAGCGGCGTCGGTGGTGACGGGTCTTGGGCCAGGGGTCGGGGTAGAGCAGAAACGCCCGCGAAATGCACGCATCGGGCAATACATCGAGAAGGTCGCGCGCATCGCCGGGGTGCAGGCGGATGTTCGACACGCCCGCGCGCTTCATCTTGCCCAACGCCATCGCGACCCCGTTCAGGAACGGCTCGCACCCGATCAGGCCGACGCCGGGGTTGATCTGCGCCTGATGGACCATGTGCTCGCCGCCGCCAAAGCCGATTTCCAGCCACAGCGGGCGGGCGTCGCCAAAGATCGTAGCCGGGTCGATCCGGATGCGGTCTGGGTTGTCCCCGACCGTGATGCCGGACAGACGTAGGCGCGGCAGGTCTTCGTCGATCGCCAGCGCCTGGGCGGGTTTGAGGGTCTTGCCCCGGACGCGCCCGTAAAAATTGCGCCCCGGCACGCCGGATCTGAGCGCTGCGGATTTCATGCCGCCCCCTTGGTTCACCCGCCTCAAAGATAGCGCCCGGCGGTATGGCCGCCCGGCGACGCAGGGTCAAGCCCGCGGCACGGGAAGGATGCGCCGTCCGTCGCATCTGACGGTGCACGGTGCCTGCCAAAAAACACGGTGCCTGCCAAAAAAATGCGCCGCCCCCGGCACGGGGACCGGGGGCGGCGACAGAGCAGGAAGCGGTGCCAGAAGCGGCGACCGCGTCAACCCGGATCAGGGCAGAGCGGGAATCGTGACCGCAGGCATTTCGCCGGTCAGCGCGTCCATGAAGGCCACCAGAGCGTCCAGTTCTTCCGCCTCGAAGTCCTGGCCCAGCATCTGCTGGCCCATGAGCTGAATCGCCTCGTGCAACGTCGCGACCGAGCCGTTGTTGAAGTACGGATAGGTCACGGCCACGTTGCGCAGTGTCGGCGTGCGGAAGGCGAACATGTCGGCTTCGTCCCCGGTTACCACGAAGCGCCCTTCGTCGGTGGAGCCGGGCAGTTCAAACCGGTGGAAGTTGCTGTCGGTCAGCGCGGGGCCGTTGTGGCACGCCACGCACCCGGCGTCGACGAACAGCTTCATGCCTTCGACCTGCTGGTCGGTCATGGCCTGCACGTCTCCCACAAGGAACCGGTCCAGCGGCGAATTCGGCGTGTTCAGCGTGCGCTCGAAGCTGGCAATGGCATGGGCCACGTTCGGCGGGTTGATCGGGTCCGGATCGTCCGGGAAGGCAGCGGCGAAGTGTTCGCGATAGATGTCGAACTCGTTCAGTCGCGCGATCGCCGCTTCCAGCGTCAGGTTCATCTCGATCTCGGCCTGAATCGGCCCCAGTGCCTGCCCTTCAAGGTCGGGTTCGCGCCCGTCCCAGAATTGCGACTCCAGAAAGCCCGAGTTCAGCACCGTCGGCGTGTTGCGATCCCCGACCTGGCCGTCATGGCCTGTCGCGCGCGGAATACGGTCAGCCCAGCCCAGCGCGGGGTTGTGGCAGGTTGCGCAGCTGATTACACCCGAAGCCGAGATGCGCGGCTCGAAGAAAAGCATCTTGCCCAGCTCGATCTTCTCGGGGGTCAGTGAGTTGTCGGCGGGGATCGGCGGCAGTGCCGGAAGCGGCTCGAAAAAATCCATGTACTCGGCGATGTCGGCACTGGCGGTGCCTGCCGCAACGATGATCGCGGCCGCCGTAGCAAAAAGCGCGCGCGCGCGGGGGGTTGGCATTGTGCTACTCCTTTTTTGGTTCGCTTGTGGAAAACATGTTTCCAGGCTGCATTAAAATGCGAACAGAATCAGTATATTGCCAAACCGAAGCGCGTGTCTTGATCTGGGTCAAGTCATGGAACGATTCCAGATCACCTGTATCACTCCGGTGGCCAGGGGCGTTCGCTTTCGGCGGCGATCCAGGCCTGGACCCAACCCGGCAGCGCCGGGCCTTCGTGGGCGTGGCCTATGGCATGGGCGACCTTCGACGGAGGGACGATCCCGTCGCGCCCGGTCACGGCGGTGCGCAGGAGCATCTGGTTGAGGCAGTCGCCGTAGCGCCACAGCGACTGATCCAGATAGAAGAACCGCGCGTCCCAGCCCAGCACGCGCGAGCGCATCTCGACCCGGTGAAAGGCACGCACCCGGCGCCGGTAGCGCACCGAAACGCCGGCCACGGCCATGCCCCAGCCGTGACGCATGGCAACCCGCGCCAACCCCATGCGCCGGGCCATCGGGATACGCCCCAGATCGTAGAGCGTGAGCGTGCGCCCGTTGTTGAGCTCGATCCACGGGTCAAGGTCCCAGGGCCAGCAGACATGATGCGAGACATGAGTGTCGCCCAGGCCCAGCGGCGGGGCGGAGCGTTGGCGCAGTATTTCGCACGACAGGCGGATGAACGGATACATGGGCAGGCCCTCCTTGCGACCCCCGGCGTGCCTTGCCGTGCAGGCAGGGTCAACCCGTGACCCGGCGTCGAACGGCAGGCGCATGGGAGCAAAGGCAAGAGCAAAGGCAAGGGCTACGGGCAAGGGGGTACGGGCCAGGGGGTACTCCCGCCCCTTTCACCCCGCCCGCGCGATGCGCGAGCGACATGAAAGCGTTGGGCCGGGCAGGCGGCCTTCGGGCC
>SKKS01000450.1 GCA_007123625.1 Paracoccaceae bacterium | reverse complement strand
GCGGTGCCTTTGGTGGGGAAAAGGAAACGGGCGGCGGACGCGAAAGCGGCTCGGACGCGTGGAAGGGCTATATGCGCCGGGCCACGAACACCATCAACTATTCGCGCGACCTGCCGCTGGCGCAGGGGGTGAAGTTCGATATCTGACACAGGCGGCACCCCGGTGTGGGAGCGCGGCAAGACATTTCACACGTGAAATCCCGGCCCACGCGCATATATGCTGGGAAGTGTCCGTACCGGGGGAATCCGCGTGAAGCTTGCCGACCTGATCGATCCGTTCCAGCCCGCGCCGGGCCCGCCGCCACGCAGCCTGTGGCGGTTCATACGTTGGGGTGTGGCGGGGACCTGGCCGGTTTTGCTGGGCGCCGCCGCGCTGTCGGCGCTTGCGGGCGTAACCGAGGTCGTGTCCGCGCTGCTGCTGGGCAGGGTGATCGACGCGGCGCTCGACAGCGGGCCGCTGGGCTTCTTCGACCAGAACATCGGCCTTGTAATAATGTTCGTGCTGTTCTTCGTGGTGCTGCGCCCGCTGGCATTCGGCCTGTCGTCGGTGGCCAACACAATCGTGGTGCAGCCCAATGTGAACGTGCTGGTGCAGGCGCGGCTGAACCGCTGGACGCTGGGTCAGCCGGTCACGTTCTTCGACAATGATTTCGCAGGACGCATTGCGCAAAAGCAGGTGCAAACCGCGCGCGCCCTGACCGAAGTGGCGAACGAATCCATCAACACCGTATCCTTCGCGCTGGCGTCGATCGTGGGTTCGGTGGTGTTGCTGGTGGTGATCCATCCGGCATTGGCACTGATGCTTGCGGTCTGGATCGTGGGTTACTTCGCGCTGATCCGGCACTTCTTGCCCGCGGTCCGGGCGCGGTCGGGCGCGCGGGCCGGGGCGCGGGCGATGGTCAGCGGGCAGGTGGTGGACACCATCACCAACATCAAGACCGTGAAGCTGTTTGCCCATGCCGATCACGAGGACCGCGCCGCGCTGAACGCCATGGATGTGTTCCGCGACACCGCGATCGACTTTGGCCATGTGCAGGCAGCGTTCCGGTTCTGGCTGATGACGGTGGCGGGGGTCCTGCCGGTGCTGCTGGTCGGCGGCGCGGTCTGGCTGTGGTCCGTGGGTGCTTCGACCCCCGGCGACATTGCCGCCGCAGGCGCGGTGGCGATCCGCATTGCACAGATGACCGGCTGGGTCAGTTTCGTGCTGATGACCATCTATGGCAATCTGGGCGAGGTCGAGGACGGCATGCGCACCCTGACGCCGGAGCCGACGCTGGTGGACGCCCCCGATGCGGCCGATCTGGGCCGCATTGCCGGGGCTGTGCGGTTCGAGGACGTGAGTTTTGCCTATGGCCGTCGCAGCGGCGGGATCGAGCATATCGATCTGGACATCCGCCCGGGCGAAAAGATCGGCATTGTCGGGGCTTCGGGCGCGGGCAAGTCCACGCTGGTGGCGCTGCTGCTGCGGCTTTACGATGTGGAGGCGGGGCGCGTGCTGGTCGATGGCCATGACGTGCGCGACATCACGCAGGAAAGCTTGCGCCGCCAGATCGGCATGGTCACGCAGGAAACCGCCATGTTCAACCGCTCGGCATTGGACAACATCCGCTATGGCCGCCCCGAAGCCTCGGCCGCCGAGGTCGAGGCCGCCGCCTGCGCCGCGCAGGCGCATGACTTCATCCTCGAAATGCAGGACCACAACGGGCGCAAGGGCTATGCGGCGCATCTGGGCGAACGCGGCGTACGGCTGTCGGGCGGGCAGCGCCAGCGGATCGCACTGGCGCGCGCGTTTCTCAAGAATGCGCCGATTCTGGTGCTGGATGAAGCCACATCGGCGCTGGATTCCGAGGTCGAGGCGGCGGTACAGACATCGCTCGATGCGCTGATGGAGGGCAAGACGGTGCTGGCCATCGCGCACCGTCTGTCCACCATCGCCGCTATGGATCGAATCATCGTGCTTGACGACGGGCACGTCGTGGAAACCGGCAGCCATGACGCGCTGCTGGCGCGCGCGGGCGTCTATGCCCGCTACTGGGACCGCCAGTCGGGCGGGTTCATCGGCACCGAGGAGGCGGCGGAGTGAGCGTCACGAACGACATGGACCTCGAAACCGTCGCCCCAGCCGTCTTCGGGCGGTCCTTGCGCGGGGTGGGGGTGAACCTGTTGTGCCGGGACGTGCGGGCGGTGGCAGGGTTTGGCGCGCAGGTGCTGGGGCTGGGGGTGCACCGGCTTGGCGATGATTTCGCGCTTCTGGCCCATGAGAACATGCTGATCCAGCTGCATTCGGACCGCAGCTATGGGGCGCATCCGCTGCTGGCGCTGGTGCCCGAAGCGTCACCGCGCGGGGGGGCGGTGCAGCTGTATCTGTTCGGGCTGGACCCCGATGCCGCCTGCGCGCGCGCCAGTACAGCGGGCGCGATGGTGCTGGAGCCGCCGACGGACAAGCCGCACGGGCTGCGCGAGGCGACAATCCTGTCGCCCGAAGGGCATGCGTTCTCGCCTACCGTGGCGCTTCCTGCATGATCGCCCTGTCATGATCACGGTCGAACGGCTGGACCTGCGCGGCGAAGGCGTGGCGGGCGATCTGCGCATTGCGCGCGCCCTGCCGGGCGAGGTGGTCGCAGGCGACGCGCAGGACGGGCGCATCGCCGCGCCGCGCATCGTCACGCCCGCGCCCGAGCGGGTCCGCGCGCCCTGCGCCCACTACCGCGCCTGCGGCGGCTGCGCGCTGATGCACGCCTCGGACGATTTCGTGGCTGGGTGGAAAACGCAGGTGGTGGAGCGCGCCCTGGCGGCGCAGGGGCTGTCGGCGCCTTTTGCGCCCATGCACACCTCGCCCCGCGGCACGCGGCGCCGGGCGGTGCTGGCGGGGCGGCGGTTGAAACGGGGCGCGCTGGTGGGGTTTCACGCACGCGCCAGCGATACCGTCACCGCAATACCCGACTGTCGCCTGCTGCACCCCGACCTGATCGCCGCGCTGCCGGTGCTGGAAGAGGTAACGGCCCTGGGCGCCCCGCGCGGGCGCGCCCTCGCGCTGACGGTAACGCGCAGCGCGGCGGGCGTTGACTTGTCGGTGCGCGGCGGCAAGGTGCTGGACGAGCCGCTGCGCGCCGCGCTGGGGGCGCTGGCCGGGCGCGGGGGGCTGGCACGGCTGGCGTGGGAGGGCGAGGTGATCGCGCTGGCCGCG
>SKKS01000041.1 GCA_007123625.1 Paracoccaceae bacterium | reverse complement strand
TAAGGGAATTCTCAGATTGTGCATAATCCCTGCTGCCATTACATTCAGTTGGGGCGGTAATGGTGAAACTTCTATTATCCAATCACTGCGATCAGCAAATGGAGGAGCAGCGACCTCCTTTAACGACCAAAGGCTGCTCATATCTAAATTAGAAACGTCTTTCGACAAAAGCTTGATATCGTCAATTGCTTTTTCAATATGTGCATAACATATTTCAAAATTAGCCTTCATTATGTTCCTCACCAGGTCTTTTTCATGGACATCGGAAGGCACGCCACATGGGGAATGCCGATTCGTAGTTCTCTGATCTGCAACGAAACGTCTACAGCTATGTCTTTATTATCAGTTTTCCTCTTGCTTGACTTCGCGGGCATAGGAAATCTACCAGATACACAAGAGACTTTCACTGCCTTTGATTGGTGCAAGGCGTTACCGGGCGCTGTGCGTTTGCGCTACACCTTAGCTGTTACGTCGTCATCAAACAATGAAAGTGGCTTCACGGCGTCGCCGTAATGTTCGCTCCAACAATTGTGCTATGATTCACCAGCACTTGCAGCGAATGATCGCTTGCGCCCAGCACGTCGCTCATGCTGCGACCGAGAGCGAATTTCGCGCAGGTGCAACGAACGTCCGCTCAGTCCCGCATTGCTGACCTTCATCACTGATGGCCTCTGGCACACCGGAACCTTTGGTCAGACGGCTGACACTACAGCGTGCCCGAAACGCCGATCCGCGCCTCGCCGGATACACTGACCCCGGTCGCGGGGGCTGCAGCCGCGGGCTCCGGTGCGCGGGGCGGACCGTCCGCGCCGCAGGCTGCAAGCGTCAGCAGTGCGGCGGCCGCGATGCCAAGGCGTGTGCGGCGGGTATCAGGGCGCATCGGCGGCTCCGGCTTCATCCATGCGAAACGACCCGCCGAACTCGGCGGTTCCCGCAGGTTCGTCTGCAGGCATGCAGCCTGCCAGCAGAACCAGCAGCCCGCCGCTCGTGACCTTGCGCAAGTGGATCATCCCAGCTCCTCCTTCCAGCGCGCGACCTGGGCGCGCACGTTGTCGGGGGCGGTGCCGCCATGGCTGGTGCGGCTGGCCACGGAATTGTACACGCCAAGCACGCCGAACACCGCGTCGGTGATATCGTGATGCACAGACTGCATCTGCGCAAGGGTCAGGTCGGGCAGGTCGCAGCCCTGATCCTCGGCCATCTTGACCAGCGCGCCGGTGACATGATGCGCCTCGCGGAAGGGCAAGCCAAGCGCGCGCACCAACCAGTCGGCCAAATCCGTGGCGGTGGAAAACCCCGAAGATGCCGCCGCTTCCAGCGCGTCGCGGTTGGCTGTCATGTCGCGCACCATGCCCGCCATTACCTCGAGCGACAGGACCAGCGTGTCGGCGGCGTCAAAGACCTGCTCCTTGTCCTCCTGCATGTCCTTGGAATAGGTCAGCGCCAGCCCCTTCATCACCGTCATCAGCGCGATGTTCGCCCCCAGAATGCGCCCGATCTTGGCGCGCAGCAGTTCCGCTGCATCGGGATTGCGTTTCTGCGGCATGATGCTCGAACCCGTCGAAAACCCGTCGGACAGCCGCACGAAGCGAAACTGTGCCGACGACCAGATCACCAACTCCTCGGCGAAACGCGACAGGTGCAGCGCACAGATGCTGGCGGCAGCCAGGTATTCCAGCGCAAAATCCCGGTCCGACACCGAATCGAGGCTGTTCGCCGTGGGCCGGTCGAATCCCAGCGCGGCGGCGGTCATGTGTCGATCAATGGCAAAGGACGTGCCCGCAAGCGCCGCCGCCCCCAGCGGGCATTCGTTCATCCGCGCGCGTGCGTCCATGAACCGGCCCCGGTCGCGGGCCAGCATTTCCACATAGGCCAGCATGTGATGGCCCCAGGTCACCGGCTGGGCGGTCTGCAGATGGGTGAACCCGGGCATGACCCAGTCGGCCCCGGCTTCGGCCTGCGCAACGAAGGCCTGCATCAGCGCGGTGATCGCGGCGATGGCGGTGTCGCACTGTTCGCGCACCCACAGCCGGAAATCCACCGCCACCTGATCGTTGCGCGACCGCGCCGTGTGCAGCCGCCCCGCCGGGGTCCCGATGATCTCGCGCAGGCGATTTTCCACATTCATGTGAATATCTTCCAACGCGGCAGAGAACGCGAACTCCCCGGCCTCGATCTCGGCCAGGACCTGCTGCAGGCCGGTGTCGATCGCCTCGGCGTCGGATTTGGTGATGATCCCGCAGGTCGCCAGCATCGCGGCATGGGCGCGCGAGCCCGCGATATCCTGCGGCGCAAGACGCTTGTCGAAGCCGATCGAGGCGTTGATCGCTTCCATGATCGCCTCGGGGCCGCGCCCGAACCGCCCGCCCCACATGGCATTTGCGCCGCTGCTCATCGCGAAGTCTCCCGCCCGCCGGTTGATGTCGCCGCTCTATACGCGGGCAAGCGGATCAGCGCAATTCGCTGCATTCCGGCGCCTGCAATACGCACGGGTTTAACCCCCGTTTAACCTGCATCCCGCAGTCTGCGCGTACATGTTTGGAGAATTGCAATGTCGCACCCCGTCTTCCCCGTTTCGATGGACCCGGATCTGGACAGCCCGTTGTCAGTGGCCGAAGCCGCACGGCGTTCGGAAACCATTACGATGGTCCGCGAAGCGCTCAAGAACCGGCGTGCGCTGCTGGCGTTCCAGCCGGTGGTACAGGCGCGCATGCCCAAGCGCGCAGCCTTCTACGAAGGGTTCATGCGGCTTCTGGACGGGCAGAACCGGGTGATCCCGGCGGGCGAATTCATGGGGGCCATAGAGAACAGCGAGTTGGGCCGCAAGGTCGATTGCCTGGCGTTGGAAATGGGGCTCAACTGTCTGGCGCGCGAGCCTGGTTTGCGGCTGTCAATCAACATGTCGGCGCGCTCCATCGGCTATCCCGGCTGGCTGAGCGCGCTGGAGCGCGGGTTGCGCGGGGACCCAAGCATCGGCGAACGCCTGATCCTTGAAATCACCGAATCCTCGGCCATGCTGATGCCGGATCTGGTGACCGTGTTCATGCAGGACATGCAGGAGCGCGGCATCTGCTTCGCGCTCGATGACTTCGGTGCGGGTTACACCGCCTTTCGCTACCTCAAGGAATTCTATTTCGACATCGTCAAGATCGACGGCACCTTCATCCGCGATATCGCGCATATGCCGGACAATCAGGTTCTGGTGCAGGCGCTGGTCTCGATTGCGCGC
>SKKS01000250.1 GCA_007123625.1 Paracoccaceae bacterium | reverse complement strand
TGAAGTGATCAAGGTCGATCAGGATGACCGAAGCGTCATCGCCCGTGCGCTGGCAGGCGGCGAGCACCTTGGACAGGTCATTCATGAATGCGCGGCGGCTCATGGCGCCGGTCAGCGGGTCACGGCTGGCTTGCTGCCAAAGCTCGAACTGATCCACCACCAGGGCCGCGAACCTCTCGAGCAGCGCGCGCTCCTCGTCCGTGAAGACCCGTCCTGCGGAATCAAGCACGCGCAGCGCCCCCAGCAATTCGCCCTTGCGCACCAGCGGCACGCCCATGAATCCGGTCTGCACGCCCGATGTGCGCAGCAAATCGGTGCCATCGAACGAGATCGAGACCGAAGACGCGCGCAACACGGACTTGATGAGCGCGCGCAGGGTATCGAATTGCGCGGGTGACGGAACCCATTTGGGCGCCGGCTCCGGAGCGCCGATCAGATGCGAACGCGGTCGCGTGGGCGCCGCTGGATCGGGTTGCCCAGACGTGCCTTGCATGATGGAGTGCTGCACTACGCTGGACATGATGGCTCCTCTATTCGACGATATCAGCTTCTTCACCGAGCAGACGCCAAAGCTGCGTCACCTCTGTGGCCGAATTATGGTAAATTTCACATTTACCGCCTAGCATTCTGGTAACACTGACAGAAGCAAATTTGAAACGCCAGCATGCCAGGGGCTTTTGGTGCGCTGTGGGGTTGTCGCGCAACACTGGCATCGCGCCCGCCGCGCAAAGGCGCCGAGCGCGGTGCGTGGCCAGCGCGCGCACATGCCCGGAATTGACCGCAGCCCGAATTTAGGATACGGGAGGCGGAGTTGGATCCGAGATGCGCAGCTTGTGCGTGCGGGTCAGCTTGACGATGCAGGGACGCGAAGGCACGGCGTCCCATCACAGTGCGCGGCCCGATGCCGCCCAAAATGGACGCTCATGACCAAGTTTTCCGACCTTAAACTGGACCCCAAGGTCCTCAAGGCCATTGCCGAAGCCGGCTATGAAACCCCCACTCCGATCCAGGCGCAGGCCATCCCGCACGCGCTCGAAGGGCGCGATGTTCTGGGAATCGCCCAGACCGGCACCGGCAAGACCGCAAGCTTTACCCTGCCCATGATCACCCGGCTTGGCCGTGGCCGGGCACGGGCACGCATGCCGCGCAGCCTTGTTCTTGCGCCGACCCGCGAACTGGCTGCCCAGGTCGCAGAAAATTTCGACATCTATGCGAAGCACACGAAACTGACCAAGGCGCTGCTGATCGGCGGCGTGGCCTTTGGCGAACAGGACAAGCTGATCGACCGGGGCGTGGATGTGTTGATCGCCACGCCGGGGCGGTTGCTGGACCATTTCGAACGCGGCAAACTGCTGCTGACCGGGGTCGAGGTGATGGTCGTGGACGAAGCCGACCGGATGCTCGACATGGGGTTCATTCCCGATATCGAACGTATCTTCAAGCTCACGCCCTTCACGCGGCAGACCTTCTTCTATTCCGCGACCATGCCGCCCGAAATCGAGCGACTGACCAATACTTTCCTGCAGGCCCCCGCACGGGTAGAGGTCGCGCGCCAGGCCACCGCATCGGAAACCATCGAACAGGCGCTGGTCACGATCAGGCCATCGCGGCGAGACCGCGCGGCCAGCGAAAAGCGCAACTGCCTGCGCGCGCTGATCGACGCCGAGGGCGAAAAGCTCACCAACGCCATCGTCTTCTGCAACCGCAAGGTCGATGTGGACACGCTGACAAAGTCCCTGCGCAAGTACAAGTACGACGCCGCCGCCATCCACGGCGATCTGGATCAGTCGGTACGGACGCGCACGCTCGAAAGCTTCCGCGCGGGCGGGCTCAAGATTCTGGTCGCATCGGACGTGGCCGCACGCGGGCTGGACGTGCCTTCGGTCAGCCATGTGTTCAATTTCGACGTTCCCACCCACCCTGAGGACTACATCCACCGCATCGGCCGCACCGGGCGCGCGGGGCGCGCAGGCAAGGCGCTGACCATCGCCACCCCCGCCGATGACAAGCTGATCGACGCCATCGAATCGCTGATCCGCAAACCCCTGCCCCGCGCCGACGGCGAAACCATCGCCGCTCCGGCCACGCCTGTGTCCGAAGCAACGCCCGATACAAAACCAGCGGCAACACCCGAGTCACCGCCCGCCGCACGGCGCACGCGCAGCCGCAAACCGGCGCAGGACAAGGCCGCGACCACTGAGCCAAAACCCGCCCCCCAACCGACAGAGGTCGAGGCAGCCGCCCCTGCACAGCAGCCCAAGCGCTCCCCGGAACCCGCAAACCGGCGCCCGCCGCAAGCGCAGCCCCAGGGGCACGAGTCGCGCCGTGGCGACCGCAACGACCGGCGCGGGCCTGTGGTTGGCATGGGCGATCACGTCCCGGACTTTCTGTTGCGCGAATTCCGCGCCGGCTGACCAACAGCGTGCGCTGTCCTGACCAGCGCAAGGCTCGGTCAGGACATCATCTGTGCAAAAATATCCCGGGGGGAATCGACCGGGTACCGGTCGATGGGGGGCAGCGCCCCCGCCCCGCGCGCAAGCGCTCATGATCTTGCGCGCGGAACGCGCGCGCCGCATGGATAAACCCGTCGCACCCCGGGGCGACGCCATGGTCACACTGATCACAAGGTCGCGTCAAGCGCCGCCTGCCAGCGCTCCAACCGGGCGCGGTTCACACCCATGTCGGAATGGCCGAACCTTGCGCGTGCAAAGGCCGCAAAGGTTGCGCCTACGCCCGCCCGCTCTACCCTAACCGAGGTATAATCCGGAAACCCCACGATCCGGCTGCGGCTCACATAGGTCATGTGCCCGCTGGCCACGGATCCCGCCAGCAACGTCGCGCCATCGGCGCGCGCGATGCCGTCAAGCGTCTGCGCCAATACATTGGGCGCCGTCGCGTAGATCGGCGCAATCGCATCGCCCCCCACCAGCCGGATCAGATGGTAATTCTGCGACTTGGGGCGGCTCACCAGCGCCGGGTCCTCGTGCCAGCGCGCGGGGTCGTGCGGAGCCAGTCGGATCCAGGCCGCCAGCACCAGCCCGCCCGCCAGCGCGGCCACAACCAGGAACTTGATCATCCGCGTGGCTCCCGTCCGGCACAGTAAAGACACATGAGATCGGTCGCGACGTGCGCCCCTGCCACCGCCGTCGCCCCGGCAGGGTCGAACGGGGGCGAGACCTCGACTACATCGCCGCCCTTCATGTCGATTCCGCGCAAACCCCGCAAGGTC
>SKKS01000419.1 GCA_007123625.1 Paracoccaceae bacterium | reverse complement strand
GCGTTGACCTCGAGAACGGCCGCGCCGCAGGCCACCTGCTCGAGCGCGTCGCGCTCGACGGTCGAGAAATCGCCAGCCGCCAGCTCGGCGGCAAGCTTCTTGCGCCCAGTGGGGTTGATGCGCTCGCCGATCACGCAGAAGGGTTCGTCAAAGCCGATGACGACGGTGCGGGTGGCGGATTCGATCACGGTGCGGGTCATTGGGGTGCCTTTGCGGGGAATGCGATGTCAGAGCGCGGCTGCGGGGCGGAGGGTGTCGCCACCCTGCGCCAGCGTCCAGTCGGTGCTGGCCTTGATGCCGCCAAGCGGGAACACATGCACCCGTTCGACCGCGAAACCGGGATTGGCCACCTTGTGCGCCGCCAGATCGTGCAGCAGTTCTGTCGGCTCGAACGGCAGCAAAAGCTTGGTCACGTCCTTCGCGCGCTTCTGCAGCACCTTCAGCGACGGGCCGACCCCGCAGGCGATGGCGAACTTGATGAGTGTCTGCAGCTTGGCCGGACCCGCCACGCCGATATGCACCGGAAGGTCGATCCCTTCGGCACGCAGCCGCTCGGTCCACGCGATGATCGGCGCGGCCTCGAACGCGAACTGGGTGACGATTGCCATCGGCGTGCCGCTGGCGCGCGCGAATTCGGCCTTGGCGCGCAAAGCCGCCATTACCACCTGCTCGCCGCCCTTGGGGTCGATGTCGCGGTTGCCTTCGGGGTGACCGGCCACATGCAGCCGCGCGAACCCGTCGAACAGCCCGCTTTCGATCAGCTGCATGGAGTTGTCGTAATCGCCATGCGGGGTGTTGACGCCGCCGCCCAGCAGCAGTGCTTCACGCACATCCGCCTCGCCCTTGTAGCGCGCGACCCAGTCGGCCAGCGTGGCGCGGTCCTTGATGATGCGTGCCGGGAAATGGGGCATCGGCTCCATACCGTCGGCACGCAGGCGCGCAGCCGTGGCCACCATTTCGTCAATCGGCGTGCCGTCGATATGGGCGATATAGACGCGCGTGCCCACAGGCATCAGGGCGCGGAAATCTGCGACCTTTGTGGCGGTGCGCGGCATCACCTCGATGGAATAGCCCTGCAGCAGCGCCTGTGCGGCGGTGCTGGCGGGCATGGCCTTGTGCGGGGCAGGGGAACGACGGAAGCTGAGCAACGCCATGATACTCTCCAGAATACGCCTCATGCCCGACTTTCACTGCTTGCGATGAGGGGGTGTGCGATCACGCTCTCATAGTCTTTCCGCGACGGCGGTGTGGGCGCTTTCGCGACATTTGCGCCGCTGCCAGCGACAGCGGCGCGTTCATGCTCGACCGTCGGCGGCGATCAGGGCGCGCAGCCGCTCGGTGTCGAACTCGGCCTCCAGCTGCGCGGCGGTGTCGCGGGCGACCGCAGCGGGGTCGCCGGGCACCTCGACCGGGTCGGATTTGCGCCACTCGGCCAGATAGGCATCGGCGTCGCGCGCGCCGACCTTCATGGCGCAGCGGTCGATGGCCTGCTCGAACCGTTCGGAAAGCTGGATTTTCGTGGCGCCACGGCCCTTTCCGACGATCACTTGCGCCGGGATGTCGCGCCAGAAAACGATAACGACCTGTGCCATGGAACCCTCGTGCTGGCGGGCGGTGCTGTGTTCCCTGCTGATAGGTCCTGCACCCGCCTGCCGTCTCCTCTAAACCGACCCAAGCCGAACTACAAACGACGCGCCCGCCGCTGTTGCGGGCAATGCCCCGGGGGGCGGCCCTCGTCGGTCCCGTGCGACCGCAAATGTGACAGAATCCTTGCGCATGTGCCGGTCAGCGACTACTTTCGACACAACACTTGATTGGAGGGCGACGAATGACGCCCGAGCGTCCCGCAGGCGCGGGCGCGCTCCCGACACCGACGCATGGCCCCGGATTGTCCGCGCGGGCCCCGAAATCGGCGAAGCCGCCGCGCCAGAACACGCCCAGTCGGGCGGGGCTTTATGCCGCGCTTGATCTGGGAACGAACAGTTGCCGCATGTTGATTGCCCGCCCCAATGGCGCGCAATTTGAAGTTGTGGACAGTTTTTCGAAGACGGTCGAACTGGGCACCGGGCTGGAACAGTCCGGGCGTCTGTCTTTTCGACCCATGGAGCGCACCCTGCACGCCCTGCGCATCTGCCGCGCGAAGCTCGACAAGCATCAGGTCCGGTCCATGCGGTTGGTCGCCACCGAGGCCTGCCGCCGCGCACGTAACAGCCGCGATTTCATCCGCAAGGTGCAGCGCGAAACAGGCCTCAACCTGGATATCATCACCACCGAGGAAGAGGCGCGACTGGCCGTTGTCTCGTGCGCGTCGCTGGTTGCGCCGACGACCGAACAGTTGCTGGTGCTCGACATCGGCGGCGGGTCCACCGAACTGGTGTGGATCGATCTGTCGATGGTGGCCGGATCACAGCGTCAGGCAGCGATCCTGGACATCTATCGCGGGTTCTCGAGGGTGCCGCGTCCGGGCAAGCCGATGGTGGTGGACTGGATCAGCGTGCCGTTGGGCGTGGCGACGCTGCGCGACATGTTCGCCGATGTGGACGACGATGCCGCGCGCTTCGCGCTCATGAGCTGGTATTTTGAGGAGCAGCTTGCCGATTTCAGCCCCTACCACGCGCCGCAACCGCAGGAAGGGTTCCAGATCATCGGCACCTCGGGGACGATCACCACCGTGGCGGCGTCCTATCTTGGGCTGCGCCGATACGACCGCAACAAGGTGGACGGGCTGACCATGACCACTGACCAGATCGATTCGGTGGTGCGCGAGTACCTGGCGCTTGGCCCCGAGGGGCGGCGGCGCGACCCGCGCATCGGGCGCGACCGCCACACGCAGATCATGTCGGGGGCGGCGATCCTGATGGCGCTGATGCGCGTGTGGCCGACCAACCGCATGTCGGTGGCCGACCGTGGCCTGCGCGAGGGATTGCTTTATTCGCAGATGACCCGCGACGGGGTCTTGCTGCGCAGCTGACCAGGTGTCTGCATGGCGGGCGCGAAATATGGCCTCGAACATGGGGTCGGGACCGGGATTTGAACATGACAGGGACAGGCGAGTGACGGGCAAGAAACCGGCAGGGGCGGGGCAGGGATCAGGGCGCGGGCAGCGCGAACTCCGGGTGCGGGTAAAGACCGCCAAGGGGCGCAAGCTGTCCTCGACCCGGTGGCTGGAGCGGCAGCTTAACGATCCGTATGTGCTGGCCGCAAAGCGTGACGGCTATCGCGGGCGCGCGGC
>SKKS01000422.1 GCA_007123625.1 Paracoccaceae bacterium | reverse complement strand
GGGCTGGCGCTGATGATGGCGATCTGGTGGAGCACCGAGCCCGTGCCCATCGCCATCACCTCGCTGCTGCCACTGATCGTGCTGCCGCTGGCGGGCATCGGGGATATCGGGGCCGCGGCGGCTGCCTATGGCAATCCGTTGATATTCCTGTTCCTGGGCGGGCTGATGCTGGCGGCGGCGGTGCAGCGCTGGGGGCTGCATGCGCGGCTGGCGCACGCGGTGGTGCGCAATGTCGGAACCGAGCCCCATAGGCTCGTGCTCGGCTTCATGCTTGCCAGCGCGTTGCTGTCCATGTGGATCAGCAACACCGCCGCCGTGGTGCTGATGCTGCCGGTGGCGGTGTCGGTGATCGCGGCGTTCGAGGGCGCAGGTGGCGCGTCCGCCGATCGGACCCGAACTTTCGCGCTGTCCCTGCTACTTGGCCTGGCATTCGGGGCAAGCATCGGCGGCGTGGGCACTCTGATCGGCACCCCGCCCAACGCCCTGCTGGCGGGGTACCTGCTGGATGCGCACGGAATGGACCTGTCGTTTGCGGCGTGGTCAATGGTCGGGTTGCCGCTGGTGGCGGTGTTTCTGCCGCTGGCCTGGCTGGTGCTTACACGGCTGGTCTATCCGGTGGCGCGCGACGACACTGTAGCGACGGACACGCTGCTGGCCGGGCTCCGCCCCGGCCCGATGCAGAAGCCCGAGGCGCGCGTGGCGGTGGTTTTCGCCACGGCGGCCGCACTCTGGATGTGCCGCCCGCTTCTGAATCGCATTCCGGGGCTCGAGGGGCTGAGTGACGCGGGGATCGCGCTGATCTGCGCAGGCGCGCTGTACCTGATCCCTTCGGGCGCGGGCACGCAGAAGGTACGCCCGCTGCTGACCTGGGACGAGGGCAAGCGCATTCCCTGGCAGGTGCTGCTGTTGTTTGGCGGCGGGCTGTCGCTGGCCGGGGCGATGGAGCGCAGCGGGCTCGCGATCTGGATCGGCGAGGGGTTTGCCGCGATGGGCACGGTGCCGCCGCTGGTGTTCCTGCTGCTGCTGGCAGGCACGGTCGTGCTGCTGACCGAGGTCGCGTCGAACACGGCTGTGGTGGCGGCGCTTCTGCCCATCGTGGCCACCATCGCCGCCGGCACGGGAATGGACGTGGTGGTGCTGGCAGCGGCGGTGGCCATGGCGGCCAGTTGCGCCTTCATGCTGCCTGCGGCCACGCCCCCCAACGCCATCATCTTTGCCACCGGCCATGTAACCGTTGCGGCAATGATCCGCGCGGGCATCTGGCTCAACGTGCTGTCGGTGCTGCTGGTCTCGGCGGTCGCGCATCTGCTGGCGCCTTTGCTGCCCGGCGTTGGCTGAAGCGCAGCACCGGACACTGCGGCACAGCGAGTGCACGCGCCCGGCGCGCGCGATACCCCCCTCGCCCGCACCGATTGCCGCCGACCCATGCCAAGACCGCTTGACCCACCCCGAAATGCGCCGCATATCCGCGCCATGACCCAGCTTGATCGCATCCGCAACTTCTCCATCGTGGCGCATATCGACCACGGCAAATCCACCCTTGCCGACCGGCTCATCCAGTTGACCGGGACGGTGGCCGAACGTGACATGAAGGAGCAGATGCTCGACGCCATGGATATCGAGCGCGAGCGCGGCATCACGATCAAGGCCAACACCGTGCGGATCGAATACCCCGCCAAGGATGGCCACACCTATATCCTGAACCTGATCGACACGCCCGGGCATGTGGACTTCGCCTATGAGGTGTCGCGGTCCATGCGCGCGGTCGAGGGCTCGCTGCTGGTCGTGGATGCCAGCCAGGGGGTCGAGGCGCAGACGCTGGCCAATGTCTATACCGCTATCGACGCGAACCACGAGATCGTGCCGGTGCTCAACAAGGTTGACCTTCCCGCGGCCGAACCAGACCGCGTGCGCGAACAGATCGAGGATGTGATCGGCATCGACGCCTCCGAGGCGCTGGAAATCAGCGCCAAGTCCGGCCTTGGCATCCCCGAGGTGCTGGAGGCCATCGTCAAGCGCCTGCCCGCGCCCAAGGGCGACCGCGATGCGCCGCTCAAGGCGATGCTGGTCGACAGCTGGTATGACCCCTATCTGGGCGTGGTCGTGCTGATCCGCGTCATGGACGGGGTGATCCGCAAGGGCGACAAGATCCGCATGATGCAGACCGGCGCCTCGCACGGGGTCGACAAGCTGGCGGTGCTCAAACCCGCGATGATCGACATTGCCGAGCTTGGCCCGGGCGAGATCGGCATCTTCACCGGCTCCATCAAGCAGGTGCGCGACACCAAGGTGGGCGACACCATCACCCACGAAAAGAAAGGCTGCGCCGAACCCTTGCCGGGGTTCAAGCCGTCGATCCCGGTGGTCTTCTGCGGGCTGTTCCCAGTGGACAGCAACGATTTCGAAGGCCTGCGCGAGGCGATCGAGAAACTGGCGCTCAACGATGCCAGCTTCACCTACGAGATGGAAAGCTCGGCCGCGCTGGGGTTCGGATTCCGCTGCGGGTTCCTTGGGCTGCTGCATCTGGAGGTGGTGCGCGACCGGCTGGAACGCGAATACGATATCGACCTGATCACCACCGCGCCCAGCGTGGTCTATCACGTCCACATGCGCGACGGCACGATGCAGGAGCTGCACAACCCCGCCGACATGCCGGACCTGACCTATGTCGACCATATCCAGGAGCCGCGCATCAAGGCGACGATCCTGGTGCCCGACGAATACCTGGGCGATGTGCTGAAACTGTGCCAGGACCGGCGCGGGATTCAGCAGGAGCTGACCTATGCCGGGTCGCGCGCGATGGTGGTCTATGACCTGCCCCTCAACGAGGTGGTGTTCGACTTCTATGACCGGCTGAAATCGGTCACCAAGGGCTATGCAAGTTTCGATTACGAGATCACCAGCTACCGCGAGGACAAGCTGGTCAAGATGCAGATCCTTGTGAACGACGAACCGGTGGACGCGCTGTCGATGATGGTCCACCGCGACCGGGCCGAAGGGCGCGGGCGGGCCATGTGCGAAAAACTCAAGGAACTGATCCCCCGCCACATGTTCAAGATCCCGATCCAGGCGGCCATCGGCGGGAAAGTGATCGCGCGCGAGACGCTGGCAGCGCTGCGCAAGGACGTGACCGCCAAGTGCTACGGCGGGGACGTGACGCGCAAGAAGAAGCTGCTGGAAAAGCAGAAAGCGGGCAAGAAGAAGATGCGCCAGTTCGGGAAGGTCGAGATCCCGCAGG
>SKKS01000164.1 GCA_007123625.1 Paracoccaceae bacterium | reverse complement strand
GGGACATTTCGCCTGCGTCAGCGCAACGCCATGCGTTGCAGCAGCGCGCCGCTGGAGCGGTCAAAGACCAGCACTTCGTCGGCATCGGTCAACACCAGGACCCAATCGGGGGCAAGCGTCACGGCGGCGGCATTCGTGCCCTCGGGGAGGGTGAGTTCCGCAGGAAGATCCGGTGCGATCCGCGCGCCGGGCGTCGAAAGTCGCAGGAACATGAGCACCACAATCGACACCATGCCCACGATCAGCACCGCGGTGAGCAGTGTCACCAGCACCTTGAGATACCGCACCTCGGGCGGGGGCGGGGGGGGCGGTGTGTCCTGCGTGTCGGTCATGTCGGCTGATCCGGATCCTACTGTGCGGGTACGCATTGGTGCGGACCCGCCATCGCGCCTTGATAAGGCGCTCGCCCGCGATGTGCCAGAGGCGGCGGCGCTGTCGCGTTCGCGTCTGGCGCGGCTGATCGTGGAGGGCGCGGTTCGCAAGGGCGGCGATGTGCTTGACGATCCGCGCGCCCGCGTCGCCGAGGGTGACGAGATCACGATCACCCTTCCGCCCACCGCGCCGACCGATACCCAAGCGCAGGCAATTCCGCTGAACATCGTGTTCGAGGATGACGACCTGATCGTCATCGACAAGCCTGCGGGCATGGTCGTCCATCCCGCCCCCGGCTCTCCGGATAACACGCTGGTGAATGCGCTGCTGCATCATTGTGGCGACACGCTTTCAGGCATCGGCGGCGAACGGCGTCCGGGCATTGTGCACCGGATCGACAAGGACACGACCGGCCTTCTGGTGGTGGCCAAGACTGACCGCGCCCATCACGGCCTTGCCGCGCAGTTCGAGGCGCATACCGCCGAGCGGCGCTATCTGGCGCTGGCTTATGGCGCGCCCGATGCGGGCGATCCGCGCCTGCGCGGCGTACGCGGTGCCACGTTCGAGCCGGGCAACGTGCTGCGCATCGACAGCCAGCTTGCGCGCCATCGCACCGACCGGCAGCGTCAGGCGGTGGTGTTCTCCGGCGGGCGTCATGCGGTGACGCGTGCGCAGGTGCTGGACCGTTTCGGCACGCCGCCACAGCTGGCGTTGGTGGAGTGTCGCCTGCAGACTGGGCGCACGCACCAGATCCGGGTTCACATGGCGCATGCGGGCCACGCGCTGGTGGGCGATCCGGTTTATGGCGGGCGTCGGCGCCTGCGCGCAGGGGCGTTGCCGCAGGCCGCCGCAGATGCCGTTGGTGCCTTCGCGCGTCAGGCGTTGCACGCCGAAACGCTTGGGTTCATGCACCCGGCCAGCGGGGCCGAGTTGCGCTTTCGCGCGCCCTTGCCCGCGGATTTCCAGGCGCTTCTGGACCTTCTGCGCGGTGATGGCGCGCCACAAGATCCCCCGCGCGCGCCGTAGTGCCCCCGCCACACGGCCAAGCACATGCGCGTGATTTCCCTGAAACCTGCTGGAACGCGCGGTATCTTCGCGCGTAATCTTTTGTAAATGTGCTTGCGCCAGACTGGGCAGAAGTGCCTTGCACTGATCCGGCTGGTTGCAGGACAAAGGGACGAGGTGATGCCATGAGCACGTATGCCAATCTTCCGGCCCCGTCGCCGGAACAGGGAATGAACCGCTACCTGCAGGAAATCCGGCGCTTTCCCATGCTGGAGCCCGAACAGGAGTACATGCTGGCCAAGCGGTGGGTCGACCATCAGGATACCGACGCTGCGCACCAGCTGGTCACCAGCCACCTGCGGCTGGCGGCCAAGATCGCCATGGGGTATCGCGGCTATGGCCTGCCGCAGGCCGAAGTGATCTCCGAGGCCAATGTCGGACTGATGCAGGCCGTGAAGCGCTTCGACCCGGAAAAGGGCTTTCGCCTGGCCACCTATGCCATGTGGTGGATTCGCGCCAGCATCCAGGAATATATCCTGCGGTCGTGGTCGCTGGTCAAGCTGGGCACGACCAGCGCGCAGAAGAAGCTGTTCTTCAACCTCCGCAAGGTCAAGTCCAAGATCGGCGCGCTCGAGGATGGTGATCTACGCCCCGAAAACGTGGCCCGGATTGCGCGCGACCTGAATGTGTCCGAGACCGAGGTCATCGCCATGAACCGGCGCATGTCCGGCGGCGATGCCTCCCTCAATGCGACCATCGGGTCCGAGGATGGCACCGGCTCTTGGCAGGACTGGCTAGAGGATGAAAGTGCCGATCAGGCAACGGATTATGCCGAGCGCGACGAGTTGGACCAGCGGCGCGAACTGCTGGTCGCGGCAATGGATGTGCTGAACGAGCGTGAGCGCGACATCCTGACCCAGCGGCGGTTGATGGACGATCCGGTGACGCTGGAGGAGCTGTCCGGCCGCTACGATGTCAGCCGCGAACGCATCCGGCAGATTGAGGTGCGCGCCTTCGAGAAGCTTCAGGGCAGGATGCGCACGCTGGCACGCGAACGCGGGATGCCGTTGCCCGCAAGCTGACGTACCTGTGTGGGCAGCGCGTCCCCTTGTTCAGCGGCGCTACAGGTAGCGCGACAATTGGCGCGGCGGGGGCGAGTTTGCGGGCGCGTGCTGCCCGGCACGCGCCCGCTCGGCAACATACCGGATATGGACGCATGCCGGAGCTTTCAGGCGTTGTGGCTTCGACGCCGACGGTCCGATGCGGCTGCGCGCGCTCGCTGAGCCTCAAGTCGCGCGCTCCGGGGTGCGCGCGCACCGCGTTGCTGCGAGATTTGGCAAGACCGAGATCGCGCAGCGTGTGCAGGGGGTGAGCGTTGCGCCTGAAAATGAATGTGCCTTCGGTGGTTTCGGAAACGTAACCCGAGGTGCACGGTCAGACGCCGGTAGTGCGCGGTTGATTCTGCAAAGTTCGCTATGCGAAGCCCGGATGCGAACCCGGTGATGTGCGGTCTGGCACCTGGACAGAACACCCGTGTTGCAAACTGCGCAAGGCGTGTACGTCCGGAGGCAGTTGTTCACGCCGGGCCACGCCGCCCCGAAACCACCGTGGCGCTGACCCAGTGCCCGCCGCGATTGCATCCCCGGCAAATCATAGCTGTGTGCTTTTTCACGGGATGCAGGGCGGTCTCCGCGCAACCGACCGCTGCGCGCCCTCACACCATGACCAAAGCGAACGCAGATCGCCGCGCCCTTGCCGTCGCTGCCACCTCCCGTCGAATTCCGAAACCTGAAGCCCTGCGGCGCCCGTATGACTACCCTTGCCCGCCGTCGCCACATCATCTGTGCACGAATATCCCGGGGGGAG
>SKKS01000365.1 GCA_007123625.1 Paracoccaceae bacterium | reverse complement strand
GGTCAGGCATGTTGGTGCAAGTACAGCAACCGGGGCGTTACAACTGCGATGGCTGATGGCAGCCCCGGTCGCAAATCGTGCATCATCACCCTCTTCGCCAGCGCTCGAACAGACGCCGCAGAAAGTAGGCGCGCCCCAGGCCGCCGGGACGCAGGAAATAGGGCTAGACATGGTCCTGCATACTGCCCAGCAGCACGCCGGTCATACTCAGGCCTGACAGATCGACCTGCATCGGGTCGAACCGCAGCCCCTCGGCTATCACCGTATTGCTCCGGCTGATGCCGGACATGTCCGTGTTGCTGTCCACAAAGAGCCACCGCGGTGGGTTGGCGGAGGTCAGCCCGACCGCCGCGCGCAGAACATCGAGCGCATCCGAAGCGTTCACTTGCCCGTCCCGGTTGATGTCTGCGGCGATCAAGTTGATTGGGCTCGTCGACCCCCAGCTCGGCGTCAGGCCCACGGCCAGGCGCAGAACGTCCAGCGCATCCGACGGCGTGATGCGACCGTCCCTTGCCGGGTCGAAGGCGCGTTGCGCGGTCAGCCAGAGTTCGGTGTCGTTTGCCATGGTGAAGGAGAGCAGTCCCGCCGCGTCGGTCGTGCCGGTCTCGATGATCGTTCCGTCCGGCAGCCGCGCCTGCACCTCAATCCCCGTAATCGGACCGCCGAGGCGGTCGAGGATGCCGACGACCGCCGGCAGCGTCGGCGGGCCGGTCAGCGTCGCAGCGGCGGCAAAGTCGATGAAACCCTCGCTGCCCGACGTGCTCCACGCGGCCGGGTCACGATAGTAGCCGACCAGTCGCAGGCTGGAATGGCCGGGCGTGCCGATGACCAGATCGTTGCCGATCCGTGCCAGCGCCGACAGATCGAGCCCGGCCGCCATCCAGGCCGCGAACTCGATCACCCCGCCGTCGTCGATGATCCGGGTATCGCCGTAGGGCAGCGCGATCTCCCCCGGGTTGCCGACGCTCAGCGAATAGGTGTCCAGCCCGGGGCCACCGACCAGCACGTCGTTGCCGCGGCCGCCCATGATCCAGTCGTCGCCGTTTCCGCCATGGATGACGTCGTCGCCGGCGCCGCCAAAGATGGTATCGTTGCCGTCGCCGCCATGAAAGGTGTTGGGCGCCTCGGAATAGATATTCCAGCCCCGGAAACTGTCCCACCAGCTTCCTGCCGTGATGTAGTCGTCGTCGGCCCCGCCGTAGATCGTGTCGATGGAATCGAAGCCGCCGATCAGCGTGTCGTTGCCGTCGTCGCCGTAGATCAGGTTCGTGCCGTTGTCGATCCCCCTGATGTAATCGTCGCCATCGCCTCCATGGGCTTCGAAATACGCGGCTGGGCTGCGCGTCATTTCCTGCGCGACAATGAAGTCATTGCCCGACCCACCATGAACGGTCGCCGTCCCTTTCACCATGATCGTGATGTTATCGTCCCCGGCGCCACCATCCACAAATATGTGCAGCGGCACAGAGCCAAAGGAAGACTCGCCCCAGCCAAAATAGTCATCGCCCGTCACGCTGATGCTGTCATCACCATCGCCCGCATAAATCCGCAAGTTGCGGGCTGCAAAGCCAGAAGCAGTATCATGCAAGGAATCGCTTGCGTCGGTGAGGATCACGGTGACATCTTCATCCGCGAAAAGCGCGCGCGTATCATGAAGCTGTGCAGTATACGCATCTCTGCTCTCTGACGGGTCCAGCTGAATCCAGTCACCATAAGTCACCCGGGTTGAATTATCGGGTGTATAGACAAGCCGGACAGTTCCCGCGATTGGGTCAGGTCCGAAATTCTCGGCCACAACGCGGCCACCACTGGCCAAGCTGGCAGGCAGGATGGCCTGCAAACGCGCCAGATGGCTCTGATTGGCCGCCACGACAGCAGCCTGCACATATTCATCGGCAAGACCAGAATCGGCAAAGGTCCTGCTTGGCAACGCGCCAAAGCTGCGCGAGAGTGTGGGTAACCCTTCTATGCGCAGGAACCCTTCGGAACCCGCAAGCAAGGTAAGCTGCGACGCCCCCGTGAAGAACGCTTGAGAGGCATCTATGGCCGGATCGCGCGACCAGAAACGTGGGAAATAAATCTCTCCGACCGGAGAAAGTTGCTGAGAAACATATGACCCATAGCCATCCAGATGCATCCGGAAGCTGCCTTCCTGCTGCACACGATTGCCCTGACTGTCGAAATCTTCGTAGTAGTAACTGACTACACCTTGCAACGTGCCAAGGGGGCGCCAGAATTCGGCGGGAAGGAAATTGCCGCTATGGACGCCGAACAGGTTGGTCAGGCTGTATCCATGCATACCTGCGGTGGACGTAGAATAATCAAAAACATGTGCCAAGATCTTTTTCTCCACATGTCACAAGTGGCCTGCCACCCAAGAATCTCGTTGCATGAGTCTGCCCCCTGATCAAGTTGTTTTCGCTCCGAGCTGCGTCCGCAGTCGCGGAAACGCCCGGAGCAGGGCAGATCGGACCGTGATCCCGCATTATGCTGGCCTGGCGGCCCCGTTTTTCAGCGCGTCAGACAAACCTGTGGAGCCTCTTTCGTTCAGTTTTGGGGCGGGATAGCTGTCACGCGCATGACGGTGGCGCTCGCAGGCGGCGGATGGCGGCAAGGATGGCACGCACCACCGGTCCTGTGAACGCGACCTTGGCCAACTGGAACATGATGGCGCGGGCGCGCCGCACGACGCGGGCTTCGAGCTTTATCAGCTTCAGCTGCAAGCCGGTGAGCGCCAAGTCTGACATTTCCTCGGGCAATTCGATAACGCGCAAGTAGTTGACGAGGTCGTTGGCCCGCGCGCGCAGTTGCAGCCGGATCTCATTCTTGCGAGACCGCTTGCAAGGCAGCCGCGTCCAGCGGAACCCGAGTTTCAAGTTCTGCACCAGCATCGCATTCAGACCGAAGTTCAGGAAGATCATGCTCTGGGTGATCACCGCCAGCACATAACGCACGATGACGTTGATGGCATATTGCCGCACCCAAGAATGTTCCTGAGCCCGGCTTATTCATCCAAATCGGTGGTGGAAGGTTGCGTGCGCCTGAAATCGCCGTAGAATCAGGTTGCTACACAAGAATCCGTCAGCAGCTTCGGACGCACGCATGGGTGAAACGTTACGCTCGGTCGCGGCCGGATTCAATCGCTCCCTTTCGATCGAGACCCGGGCCGAGCGCCTGACCGGCGGTCCGAAGGGACCGTGGCCGCTGTGCGGCCGCGTAAGCCCGAAGGACGGCGCAGTGCTGCTGCG
>SKKS01000458.1 GCA_007123625.1 Paracoccaceae bacterium | reverse complement strand
TGACGCAACGCACCCGCGCCGCCGCCGTGAACGCCTGGCTGCGCGCAACCGACAGCGGCACCCGCATCGGAGCGCTGGCGGTACTGGCCGAGGTGCTGGAACGCGACGGGCGGGGTCGTGATGCGCTGGCGGCCCTGCGGCTGGCCGATACCATCGCGCCGGGCAGCGTCGGCGAAGCCCTTGACCGGCTGGAAGAGATGTTCGGATTTCGCATGACCGATCACCGGGTCGAATCGGATGCCGCCGTGCCGCGCATCTGCGCGGTGTTCAGCGAGGATCTGGCGCCGGGGCTGGACCCCGCGCCCTTCGTGCAGATCACCGGCACCGGCCACGCAGTCGAGGCCGAGGGCCCGGAGCTGTGCATCACCGGCCTGAGCCACGGCAGCCGCTATGCCCTGACCCTGCGCGCGGGCCTGCCCGCCGCCACGGGCGAGGTGTTGCGCCGCCCCGCCGAGCTTGCGCTTTACGTCCGTGACCGCGCGCCGATGGTCCGCTTCCCGGGGCGTGGCTATGTGTTGCCTGCCAACGGCCCGCGCGCGCTGCCGGTGGAAACCGTGAACAGCGACACGCTGGACCTGACCCTGTGGCGGGTCAGCGACCGCAACCTTGCCGGTACCATCCGCGACACCATGTTCGGCGAAGCGATGAGCCACTGGCGGATCGAGGATTTTGCCGACCGCTTCGCCGAACCCGTCTGGACCGGAACCGCCGATGTGGCGCAGGAGCTTAACCAGACCCTGACCGCGCGCCTGCCGCTCGATGACGTGGGCGCGATGACGCCCGGCGCCTATGTCCTGCGCGCCGCTGTGCCCGGGCTGGACCCTTGGGAGCATCCGCCCGCGACGCAATGGTTCATGGTGTCGGATCTGGGCCTGTCCACGCTGTCGGGGACGGACGGGCTGCATGTGGTGGTGCAGGGGCTGTCGGACGCGCAACCCGTGGAAGGGGCCGAGGTCGCGCTGGTGGCGCGGTCCAACCGCATTCTGGGCACTGCGGTTACCGACGCGCGCGGACACGCGCTGTTCGCCGCCGCTCTGACGCGCGGCACCGGTGCTGCCGCACCTGCGCTGGTACAGGTGGAACGCGGCGGTGACGACATGGCGGTGCTGTCGCTGGCGGGCCCCGAGTTCGACTTGACCGACCGGGGTGTGGCGGGGCGCGTGGCGCCCGGGCCGGTGGATGTGTTTCTGACAACCGAGCGCGGCGCCTATCGCGCGGGCGAGACCATTCACGCCACCGCATTGGCGCGCGACGGCGATGCCCGCGCGGTTGCGGGGCTGCCGCTGACCGCGCGGTTGTCGCGTCCCGATGGTGTCGAATACGCGCGCAGTATGGCCCGGGCCGAAGTGGAAGGCGGCCATGTGTTCGAATTTCCCCTCGGCCGGGGCGTGCCGCGCGGTGTATGGCGGCTGGATATCCTGGCCGACCCGGACGCGCCCGCGCTGGCCGGCACCACTCTGTTGGTCGAGGATTTCCTGCCCGAGCGTATCGACTTCGACCTGACCCTTGCGGGGCTGGCTGACGGCGCGCCGGTCGATCTGGACGCCGCGCCGGAGCTTTCCCTGTCCGCGCACTACCTGTTCGGCGCGCCTGCTGCGGGGCTGGCGCTTGAAGGTTCTGCCAGCCTGCGCGGCACGGACCGACTGGAAGGGTGGGAGGGCTGGCGCTTTGGCCGCCATGATCTGGACACCGACACGCAGCGCGCGTTCTTTGCGGCGGGCTTGCAGACCGATGCGGACGGGGAACTGCGCAGCGCGTTGCCGCTGGACGGGTTGCAGGCGCTGGACCGGCCCATGCTGCTTGATCTGGCGGTGGCGCTGCGCGACACTTCTGGCCGCCCGGTGGAGCGCCGCCTGACCCGCGCGGTCCGCCCGCAGGGCCCGGTTCTGGGCATCCGCCCGGCCTTTGACGGTGTGTTGCCCGAAGGGGCCGAAGCCGCGTTCGATCTGGTGGCTCTGGACCCCGATGGCGGCATGCTGCCGACCGAAATCATCTGGCGGCTGGAGCGCGTCGAAACCCGTTTCCAGTGGTTCAACATGTACGGATCGTGGAATTGGGAGCCGGTGACCACGCGCCGCCGCGTGGCCGAAGGCCGTGTGCGCGTCGACGGAACACCCGTGCGGATTGCCGAGCCGGTGGACTGGGGCACCCATGAGCTGCGCATCGAGACCGCCGACGGGCCGCATGCGACCACTTCGGTTCCCTTTACCGCCGGATGGTACGCAGCGGCCAGCACCCGCGACACGCCCGACATGCTGGAAATCGGCCTTGACCGCGCGGCATACGCCCCCGGCGATACCGCCCGCCTGCGGCTGGTGCCGCGGTCCGAGGGCATGGCGCTGGTCAGCGTGCTGAGCGACCGTGTGGTGGACATGCAACTGGTCGAGGTCGGCCCCGAAGAAACCGTGCTGGACCTGCCGGTGACCGATGACTGGGGCGCGGGCGTCTACGTCAGCGCGACGCTGCTGCGGCCCGGTGCCGGTGCGTCCGGGCATCTGCCCGCGCGCGCGCTGGGGCTTGCCCATGCCGCCGTTGACCCCGCCGATCGGGCGCTGACGCTGACACTTGACGCCCCGTCCGAGGCCACGCCGCGCGGGCCGCTGACGGTGACGCTGGATGCGGGCGATGCCGAGGGCACGGTCTGGGCCACGGTTGCGGCGGTGGATCTGGGTATCCTGAACCTGACGCGCTTCGACCCGCCGGACCCGTCGGCCCATTACTTCGGCCAGCGGCAACTGGGCGTAGCGCTGCGCGACATCTACGGGCGGCTGATCGATGCAAGTCAGGGCGCGATGGGGCAGGTGCGCTCGGGCGGGGATGCTGCGCGGATCGACCGCAGTGCACCCCCCCCGACCGAGGAGCTGGTGGCCTATTTCTCGGGGCCGGTGGAACTGGTGGACGGACAGGCCGAGGTCAGCTTCGATCTGCCTGCCTTCAACGGCACGGTGCGGGTGATGGCGGTTGCATGGTCCGACCGG
Source organism: Paracoccaceae bacterium (assembly GCA_007123625.1). Lineage (GTDB taxonomy): Bacteria > Pseudomonadota > Alphaproteobacteria > Rhodobacterales > Rhodobacteraceae > Rhabdonatronobacter. The sequence goes on along the minus strand of SKKS01000458.1, from coordinate 278 downwards.
GGCGTGGGGCAGGCGCATGCCGATGTGGTGGTGGCCGACCCGGTGGTGGCGCAGATTACCGCGCCGCGTTTTCTGGCACCGGGCGACCGCGCGCGGCTGCTTCTGGAACTGACCCATGCCAACGGGCCGGCGGGCGAGATGGCGCTGTCGGTCACCGGCCACGGGCTGGGCGCCGCGCCCGACAGCGTGACGCTGACCGAAAGCGGCCGAGCGGTGCTGGAATTGCCGCTGGCGCCCAGCGACACCGGCACGCATGACATCACCGTGGCGCTGACCTT
>SKKS01000389.1 GCA_007123625.1 Paracoccaceae bacterium | reverse complement strand
GAACGCCGCGCCGAAGACGATGAAGAAGATCATCGCGGTCGTCCGACCCGTTGCCGCGAGCGCGTCGAGAAAGCTGTGCCGCGTAAGCCCGCCCGATGCCAGGGCAATCAGCCCGGTTCCCAGCGCGCCCACCGCCGCCCCTTCGGTCGGGGTAAAGATGCCGCCATAGATGCCGCCAACCACTGCGACAAAGACCAGCATTACCGGCCAGACCCCCGCCAGCAGCCGCAGCCGTTCGGCCCAGGGCACGCGCGGGCTGGTGCCTGCCAGACCGGGATAGAGCCGTACATAGAGCGCGATCACCAGCATGTATCCGAAGGCAGCCAGAATGCCGGGCACGATGGCGGCCAGAAACAGCCGGGCGATGTTCTGCTCGGCCAGGATCGCATAGATCACCAACACCACCGAGGGCGGGATCAGGATGCCCAGCGTGCCGCCTGCGGCCAGCGTTGCCGTGGCGATACCACCGTCATAACCATAGCGCCGCAACTCGGGCAGCGCGACACGCCCCATGGTTGACGCGGTGGCCAGCGACGAGCCGCAGATCGCCCCGAACCCCGCGCAACTGGCCACGGCCGCCACGCCGATTCCCCCGCGCCGGTGCCCGACAAAGGCCGCGGCAGCGCGAAACAGCGCCTGGCTCATGCCGCCCAGCGTGGCGAAGTAACCCATCAGCAGGAACATCGGGACAATGGACAGCGAATAGTTCGAAAAGGTGCTGTAGGCGGCGCTCTTCAACCGCGCCAGCGCCATGGACGGCGTGCCCATGATATACCACAGCCCGAAATACCCGACCCCGAACATGGCCAGCCCGATGGGGACACGCAGAAAGATCAGCGCCAGCAGGACCGGAAACGATACGATCCCGATTTCCAGATTGCTCACGTGTCCGACCCCCGCCCGACGTCGATCAAGGCGCGCCCCGTTGCTGCCTCGGCCACGCGCACCAGCGCCATATGGATGGCGACCAGGGCGGCCAGCGAGGCGGGAACCACAGCAGCGGCATAGTTCCACCACAGCGGGTATTGCAGCAGAAAGGTGGTGGAGCGCCGGCGCATCTGCGTGTCCATCCCGTCGAACAGCTGCACGGCGATCAGCACCAGTGCGGCGGCAAAGGTGATTTCGATGACAGCGGCAAGCGCCCGCCGCACCCGCGCCGGCAGGCGCGCGGTAAACAGGTCGACCGACGCATGGCCAGCGGTGATCTGGCACCAGCCGAGAAACGCAAAGACGCAAAACGCCATCCCCGCCTCGACCAGTTCGAAATCACCGCGGACCGGGCCGATACCCAGGGCCAGCAACCACTCCGCCAGTTGCGGCGCAACAGCCTGCACTGTCGGCGCGTGGAGCAGCCCTGACACGGTGCGCCCGAGGATGGACACACAGACCATCAGGATCACGGCAACCAGCACCAGTCCGCCCAGAAGCGCCATCAGCCGGGCGGCACCATGAACGATGCGATGAACCGATTGCACCATGCCGGTGTTCCCGTTCCGGGCCTGCCAGACGCGCTATCGGCGTCGCGCGAAAGCGTCAGTCATCGTACCCCGCCATCAGCGCGCGCGCCTGATCCAGCAACGCCTGCCCGTCGATTCCCTGCCGTTCCATATCGGCCACCCAGCTGGCATAGATCGGCTCGACCACCGCCGCCCACTCGGTGGCGGCATCGGCGCTGATCGTGATGATGGTGTTGCCGCGCTCGACCGCGAACTGGCGCGCGGGGTCATCGGCGGCTTCCTGCGTCTGGCCGGCAAAGACCGAGAAGTCATGCCCCGAGTTGCGGTCGATCACTGCCTTCAGGTCGGGGGGCAGCGCATCATAGGCATCGCGGTTCATCGCGAACGAGAAGGTCAGCGTATAGAGTGACGCACCTTCGAATTCGGTATGGTTGTCGACCAGTTCGGCCACCCGGACCGCGCTTGTCACCTCCCACGGGATGGTGGTGCCGTCGATCACGCCGCGCGACAGCGACTCGGCCACGGCAGTGACCGGCATGCCGATCGCTTCGGCACCGGTCAGACCCAGCAGGTCGTTCACTGCCCGCGAGCCGCCACGAATCTTCATCCCCTGCAAGTCGCCCGGCGCCGTGACCGGGCGGCTGGTATGGAATACGCCAGAGCCATGCACCCACATCGCCAGCATATGCACATCCTGAAAGATGGTGTCGGCCATGTGCTGCTCGTACATCTGCCACAGCGCGGACGAGGCGGCGCCGGCTTCGGTCACCATGAAGGGCAGCTCGAACACCTCCGTATGCGGAAAGCGCCCGGGGGTATAGCCGTTCACGGTCCAGACGATGTCCACGACCCCGTCACGGGCCTGGTTGATCAGTTCGGGGGGCCGGCCCCCCAGGGTCATCGACGGATATATCTCGATCTGCACGCGGCCGTCTGACGCTTCGGCCACACGCTCGGCCCAGGGTTCGAGCATCCGGGTGTGGGCAGGCGCCGTGGCCCCCAGGAAGTGGTGCAGGGTAAAGGTGTATTCCTGCGCAGCCACTGCCCCCCCGGCAATGCCGAGCCCGGCGGCCGCAACGGCGGTCCGCAGAATGGTCAAGGATCGCATCTCATTCCTCCCAGTCAGAGTTTCGCGTTCACCGGAACCTTGGTTGCCCCAATCTTGTTGCATTTGCAATATTCCTCTTGCCCGGCGTCCGGCCGCGGCCATCAACCGCCGGTGCCGGCACGGGCGGCCTGCCCGCCACTGCCGGCCTGCCAGCGGTTCACCGCCAGGATCGCCAGCAAAACGCCACCGCCCAGCGCGTCGCTCCAGAGGTCGCCATGGAACACACCGATGGTGGCAGGAATGACCAGCAGGCGCGAAATGCCATCCATGGGGGCAAACAGATAGGATTCGATGGCAGCCGCAAAGGCCACCAGCGCCAGGATGATCAGCGCGCCGGTCCACAGCAGCAGCGGCAATGGACCACCCAGGATGATCTCGGGGTTGAAGACCATGAACAGCGGGATCAGGTAAAGGCCCTTGGCAAACTTCCACGCCTGAAGGCTGGTTTCCATGGGCCTGGACCCCGCGATCGCGGCGCCGGCAAACCCCGCAAGCGCAATGGGCGGGGTCACGTTGCTGTCCTGGCTATACCAGAACACCACCAGATGCGCGATCAGCAGCGGGATGCCGAATTCGGTCTCCAGCGCCGGGCCCACCAGCACGATGAGCACGATGTAGGCCGCCGTCACCGGCAGCCCGAGGCCGAGGATCAGCGAGGCGATCAGAACGAGGAAGAGCGCGATCACCAGATTG
>SKKS01000031.1 GCA_007123625.1 Paracoccaceae bacterium | reverse complement strand
GATGCGCTACATGGTCTTTGCGCTGGCAGGGTCGCTTCTGTACCTGCTGGGGGTGGTGCTGGTCTATGGCGCGCATGGCACGCTGGACATTGGCCTGCTCGCCGAGCGCAGCCCGGTGGCGCCGGACGCGCTGGCGCTCGCGCTGATGAGCGCCGGGCTGGCGGTCAAGACGGCGCTGTTTCCGTTTCACGTCTGGCTACCGCCGGCGCATGCGGGCGCGCCGGCGCCTGCCTCGGCGCTGTTGTCGGGACTGGTTCCCAAGGCGTCTTTCGTCATCCTGATCCGGTTGTGGTTCGAGGCGATGCCCGCGCAGGCCACTCCGGGCGCGTTGATTGTGCTTGGCCTGCTGGGCGCGGCGGCGGTGATCTGGGGCAGCCTGCGCGCGCTGGTGCAGCCGCGCCTTAAGCTGATCGTCGCCTTCTCGACGGTCGCGCAGCTGGGCTACATGTTCCTGGTCTTTCCGCTGGCGGGCGGCGATGGCGCGGCGCAGCCTTGGGCGGCGGGTGCCTGGACCGGGGCGGTGTTCCAGGCGTTGTCGCATGGGCTGGCCAAGGCGGCGATGTTCCTGTGCGCGGGGCTGTGGATCATGGCGGCGGGCGGCGACCGGCTGGCCGATCTGCGCGGGCTGGCCCGGCCAATGCCGATGACGGCGATGGCCTTCGGGCTGGCGGCGGTGACGTTGATGGGATTGCCGCCTTCGGGCGGCTTCACGGCCAAGTATCTGATGATGACCGCTGCCTTCGCCTCGGGGCAATGGGGCTGGGCGCTGGTGCTGGCGGGGGGCGGATTGCTGGCAGCGGGGTATCTTTACCGCCCGATGGCCGCGATCTTTTCCCGCGACTGCCCGTCCGCGCCGCACGCGATCCCGCGCGTCTGGCAGGCGGTGCCGCTGGCGCTGGCGCTGGCCGCGATCCTTCTGGGTCTGGTGTCGGCGTTGCCGTTCGAGGTGCTGCAGATTGGCCGCCCGGCGGCGGCGGAGGAAGGGCTTTGACCGCAATATCCGCCGCAAGCCACCTGCACGCGCGGGGTGTTCCGCCATGACCGCGTTGCTTCCTGTCGCGGTGCTGCTGAGTTCGCTGATCCCGGCGGTGGTGATCTTCTTTCTGGATCAGGACAGCTACCGGTTGCGCAATGCGCTGTCGCTGGGCGGCGCAGTCATCAAGCTGGCCCTGATTGTTGCGATGCTGCTGGCGGTGGCGGGCGGCGCAATCTACGAGGCGCAGCTGACGCTGGCGCCGGGGCTTTACCTGTTGCTGCGGCTCGATGCGGTGGCGCTGCTGTTCCTGTCGCTTTCGGCGGTGCTGTGGCTGCTGACGACCATCTATGCGATCGCCTATTTCGGGTCCAAGGCGGAGCAGTCGCGCTTTTTCGGGTTCTTCAGTCTGTGCGTGGCGGCGACGACGGGGCTGGCGATGTCGGGGTCGCTGATTTCGTTCCTGATATTCTTCGAGCTGCTGACGCTGTCGACTTGGCCGCTCGTGGCGCACAAGCAGGACGGCCCGTCCATTCGCGCGGCGCGCAGCTATCTGTTCTTTGCACTGCCTGCCAGCGGCGCCTTGCTGATCGCCGTGATCTGGCTGGAATCGGCGACCGGGCCGGTGCTGTTCGCCGAACCGCCTGATCTGGATGTCCTTTCGACGGGCAGCCAGCGGGCGATTTTCGCGCTGTTCATTCTGGGCGTGGGGGTCAAGGCGGCGCTGGTCCCGCTGCATGGCTGGTTGCCTGCGGCCATGGCGGCGCCCGCGCCGGTGTCGGCGCTGCTGCATGCGGTTGCGGTGGTCAAGGCCGGGGCCTTTGGTGTCGTTCGTGTCATCTATGACGTGTTCGGCCCCGAACGCATGACGGATCTGGGCGTGGGCCTTCCGCTGGCGGTGCTGGCGTCGGTGACGATCCTGTGGGGGTCGTTCCGGGCGCTGCAGCAGGTCGAGATCAAGAAGCGGCTGGCATTTTCCACGGTCAGTCAGGTGAGCTACATTGTCCTTGCAGCCGCCCTTGCTAGCCCGGCGGCGCTGGTGGGGGGGCTGGCGCATCTGGTGCATCAGGGGCTCATGAAGATCACGCTGTTTTTCTGTGCCGGTATTTTTGACGAGCGCGCGGGCGTAAAGCGGATCGACGGGCTGAACGGGCTGGGACGGCGTATGCCGTGGACTTCGGTCGCGTTTTCGGTGGGCGCGCTGGGGATGATCGGTCTGCCGCCGCTGGCGGGGTTCGTGTCGAAGCTGTATCTGGGTCTTGGCGCGCTGGAGGCGGGCGCGCCCTGGGTGCTGGCGGTGCTGGCGGCGTCGACCGTGCTGAACGCGATGTATTTCATGCCGATGTTGTACCGGCTATGGATCGTATCCGCGCGCGCGGATGCGACGGGGGATGAACGTGCGCCACTGCTGGTGGGGCCTGCGGTGGTGACGGCGCTGGCATCGGTCGGGGTGGGCGTGCTGGCGGCCAGCGCACTCAGCCCGCTGGGTTGGGCGGATCTGATCGTGATGCGGGGGTATATCCGATGAGCGGGCTGGTCACGGGGTCGGTGTGGCCGCTCGCGGTGCTGGTCTGGCCCTTGCTGCTGGCGCTGGTGCCGGTGCTGCGGGCGGGGCGGGCCTATGCGCTGCAGGTGCTGCCCTTTGCGCCGCTTCCTGCGTTGGCGCTGGCGCTTGCGGGCGCGGGCGGCGTGACCGAGGCGCCCGATCTGCTGCTGGGCGTGGTGCTGGCGCCGGAACCTGCGGGCACGCTGCTGCTGGGTGTCACCGCGCTGATCTGGGTGGTGGCGGGCTGGCAGGCGGCGAATACCCTTGCGCCAGGCCCCGAGGCGGGCATCTTCGCGGGCTTCTGGGGGCTGACGCTGGCGGGCAATCTGGGCGTGTTCCTGGCGGGCGATGCGGTGACCTTCTATGTGGCGTTTGCGGCGGTGTCGCTTGCCGCGTGGTTTCTGGTGGTGCACGAGCGTACCGAAGCCGCGCTGGTGGCGGGGCGGGTTTACATCGTCATGGCGGTGCTGGGCGAGGTGGCGCTGCTGTTCGGGCTGCTGCTGGGCATCCAGGCGGCGCAATCGGCGCTGATCGCGGACATTCGCGGGGCGTGGGCCGATGCGCCCGCGGTGGCGCCGTGGCTGTTGCTTGCGGGCTTCGGCATCAAGGCCGGGATGGTGCCTCTGCACGTCTGGCTGCCGCTGGCGCATCCGGCGGCGCCGGTGCCGGGGTCAGCGGTGCTGTCGGGCGCGATCGTCAAGGCGGGGCTGATCGGTGTGCTGCTTTTCCTGCCACCCGCTGTTGTG
>SKKS01000254.1 GCA_007123625.1 Paracoccaceae bacterium | reverse complement strand
GTATGTCGCCAGATGCGTGTCCTCGATGTTGAGCACGAGGCAGATGTCAGCCAGGGACTTGGGGCGTTCGCGGTGGTGGACCAGATGCACGATCAGCACCTCCAACGGGGACAGGGCCGGGCCACCGGCGGCGGTCATGCAGCGCACCATCCAGCGCTGGAAGGCGTGGTTGGCCATGGTCAGGGCGAACTCAACCTCGGACAGCGCCGGCAAGGAGGACTCTGCCAGATGCGCAGAGCTGACCACCGGGCCGATATCGGGGATGACCGGGCGCCCGGCGCGGGAGTTGTCGCGGGCACCCTCGGGCGGTTCGGGGGGGAGGGGAGCAGTCATCGGCTCATCATCGTGCCGGGCAGCCATAGCGCGATCTCCGGGAATAGGGCCAGAATGGCGGTGGCAAGGACAAGGATCAGGAAGAAGGGCAGCGCATACCGGGCGATCTCGAATATGCCCCGCCCGGTGATGGATTGCAGCACGAACAGGTTGAACCCCACCGGCGGGGTGATCTGGCTCATTTCCACCACCAGCACCAGGAAGATGCCGAACCAGATCGGATCGATCCCGGCAGCCAGCACCATCGGCAGGATCACACTGGTGGTCAGCACCACGATCGAGATCCCGTCCAGAAAGAACCCCAACACAATGAAGAACACCAGCAGCGCCGACAGCAGCGCGAACTGCGAATAGCCCTGCTCACCGATCCAGGCCGCCAGCAGGCGCGGGATGCCGGTGAAGCCCATCGCGACCGTCAGGAACGACGCGCCCGCCAGGATGAACGCGATCATGCAGGTGGTGATCGCCGATCCGCGCAGGCTGGCCACGAAACTGGCGCGATCCAGCCCGCCCGTCAGCCCCGAGATCAGCAGCGCGCCCGCCACGCCGACCACCGCGGCCTCGGTCGGTGAGGCAAGTCCGCCATAGATCGACCCGATCACCGCCACGATCAGCAGCACCGTGGGCATCAGAAGCCCCAGCGCCCGCAGCCGTTCGCGCAGGGCGGGTTTGTCCGGGGGTGGCGGCATCGACGCGCGGTTGATCGTGGACCAGATCATGACATAGCCCGCGAACAGCACCGCCAACATCAGCCCCGGCAGGATGCCCGCCAGGAACAGCCGCGCGATGCTCTGGTCGGCGGCGGCGCCATAGACGATCAGGATGATCGACGGCGGGATCAGGAACCCGAAGGTGCCCGCGCCCGCCAGCGTGCCGATGGCGATGCGCGGGTCATAGCCGCGCGCCTTCAACTCGGGCAGTGACATCTTGCCCACGGTGGCCGTGGTTGCCGCCGACGACCCTGACACGGCAGCGAACAGCGCGCAGCCCATGATGTTGACATGCAGCAACCCCCCCGGCAGGCGCCGCGTGAAAGGCGCAAGGCCCGTGAACATGTCCGATGAAAGCCTTGATCGGAACAAGATTTCGCCCATCCAGATGAACATGGGCAGCGCCGTCAGGTCCCAGACATTGAGCGACCCCCACATGCGCGTGGCAAGCACGGTTCCCGCAGGCGCGGGCGAAGCCAGCTCCATCGCCACCAGCCCGACCGCCAGCAGCGCAAACCCCACCCACATGCCCAGCAGCAGGAACCCGAACAGCGTGACGACAAGGATGATCGACAGAAGCGTGAGGTCCATCACTTCGCCCCCTCGATCTCGCGTCGCATTTCCTCGGCGCGGAACGACGGATCACCCCGGAGTGCGGCGACCAGTTCATCGGCCAGCGCGATGCAGAACACCGCAAAGCCCGTGGTCATCACCGCTTGCGGAATCCACAGGGGTATCCGAACCCGTCCGAAGCTGACGCGCCCCGTGGTCCATGCGTCCAGCGCGCGGATGCCGATGTGCCAGGTTGCGAACGCGGCCAGCCCCAGCGCGGCGGCCAGAACCACGACTGTCAGTATCCGCGTCACCACCGGCGGCGCCAGCCGCAACAGCAGCGTCACCCGCACATGCCCCGCCGCGCGCAGCGTATAGGCCAGCGCCAGCGTGGCCGCCGCCACGAACAGGAACCCGCCGATTTCCGCCAGCGACGGCACCGCGATGCCCCAGCGGCCGAAGCCGAGCATCAGCAGGCCACGGTCGATCACCCGGCCCATGACCTGCACGAAAACCAGCGACGCGATGGCGATCATTGACAGGCACGCGCCGACCATTGCAGCACCGTATAGCGTGTCCAGCGCCCTGCGCATGTCCCACCTCCGCATCCGTGTCGGGAAAAGGAAAACGGGCGGGAAAGCCCCCGCCCGCGCCAGCGGCCTCAGTTGCCGCGATAGGCGTCGATCACCGCCTGGCCGTCGGCTCCTGCTTCAGTCAGCCATTCGGCGGTCATGGTCTGCCCGATCTCGGCCAGCCGTGCCGAGAGCGCGTCGGACGGTTCCATGATGGTCATGCCGCCCTCTTCCAGCGCGGCGATCTTCTCGGCGGTTTCGGCCATCGACATTTCCCAGCCGCGTGCTTCGGCGGCGGCGGCGGCGGCCATGACTGCGTCCATCTCTTCCTCGGTCAGCGACGTCAGCGCCGAGGCATTGGCGAAGACAATGTTCTTGGGCAGCCAGGCCTGTGTGTCGATGTAGTGCGAGGTGAAGTCCCAGGCCCGCGCATTGGCCCCGGTCGAGGGCGAGGTGATCATCGCCTCGACCCGGCCGGTGGAGAACGCGGTCGGGATGTCGCCTTCCTCGATCTGGGTGGGGGTGGCGCCCAGAAGTTCGGCCAGCCGCTCGGTGGCCACGTTATAGGCGCGGAAGCTCAGACCCTGCATGTCGGCGGGGTCGGTGACCGGCTGGCGCAGATACAGGCTCTGGCCCGGCCAGGGGACCGCGAACAGAACGGTCAGGCCCTCGGCCTCGAAGCGTTCCTCGACCGCGGGGCGCGAAGCTTCCCAGAGTGCCGCGGCTTCGTCATAGCTCGCGGCCAGGAAGGGGATCGAATCCAGCCCGAAGATCGGATCGTCATTGGCCAGCCGCGACAGCAGGATCTCGCCTAGCGGCACCACGCCCTGGCGCACAACATCGTGGATTTCCGCGTGCCCGAAAAGCGAGTTGCCGGAATGCACGGTGATATCGATAGCGCCATCGGTGGCCGTGCGCACGTCTTCGGCGAACTGCATGATGTTCTGGGTATGGAAGATGCCGTCGCCATAGGGGGTAGGCATGTCCCAGCTTTGCTGGGCCTGAACCATGGCGGGGGCGCTGGCAAGGGCAAGAGCCGCGCCCAGCATGTGCGAACGAGATAGGATGGTCATGCGATTTTTCTCCCTGTTCTTTCGCCCGGCTGTTTCGGGCGTTCCGGCGTCGTTTCCCC
>SKKS01000428.1 GCA_007123625.1 Paracoccaceae bacterium | reverse complement strand
TGCTGGCGCTGCCATCCTCGATCCGAAGCAATCCGGCCTCGCCGTCCTTGTGGCCGATCAGCAGCGTGGCGCCGGGCCGCGCGGTGATCGGGCCGCCGGGCTCAATGCGCTCCCATCCGGTCGAAGAGGCAAGGCGCAACGCGCCGGTGTCGATCACGGTGAAGTCGAAGGGCACCGTCAAGGTGGCCCCGGCCGCGCTGGTTGCCGTCACCTCGACCTGATAGATGTCGGGCTGCGACGTCACGGCGCCGGAAAGCACCCCCTGCACCGGATCGAAGCTGACGCCCGCAGGCAACCCCGACACCGACAGCGTGATCGCCCTGCCATCGGGAGCGGTGAAATACGGGGCCAACGGCAGCGCCACAGGCTCGTCCGGGGTGGTGAAGGCTTCGGAGAAAAGGTCCGAAATCGGCACGGGACGTTCGTTCGACACAAGCGTGAAACCTGTGGGCGAACTCGCCGAAATGCCGGGATAGATATCCTTGAGCATTGAAAGCGAGCCATCGCGCAGATCGAAGATCGCGGGCTCGGCATTGCCATCCGATCCGAACTCGGGGTTGAAGACATGCCGCAACACGAAGCGGCCATCCCCCAGCGGCGCGGCATCCGTGAACTGTGCAGACACGATCTGATCGCTCAGGAACCGGGTGCCACCCGGAGTGCCGTCGGTGATCCAGAGTTCGGTTTGCAACGGCATGCCGGGTTCGCGCGGCAGCGTGGCATCAAACACCCACGGGCCCGTGGTCGGCAGGCCAGATGACGAAAGCGGTTGCGGCGACCAGAATGCGCGGTCTTCGATAACCCGGACGGTTCCCTGCGCCGTGCCGTCCGTCATCCACAGGCCCCCGGCATCGCCTTCGGCTGCGAACATGATCATACCGTTGGGGAACCCGACGAGATTGTCGATCCGCGTCAGGTCCTCGGCCAATTGACGCGTCCCGCCAAAGGTGCCGTCGGTCACCCAAAGCGACTTGCTGTCACGTTCGACGAACAGCACGGTGCCATCGCGCAGGGTGTTGTAGACCTCGCGCTGAAGATCGCCGATCTGGAACCAGTCGCCTTCGTCCCCGCCGGCCAGACGCTCCACTTGTGTGCCATCGGTGATGAACAATCCGCGCCCGTCGCCGGTATGGGCCGTGAACAGCACCTTCCCATCCGCCAGCGGATAGTAGTCCGAAGGCGAACTGCTGGGAGCCCAGGGCGGCGATTCCTGACCCGGTATGCCGGGCTCGGGGCGGGGCGCCCCGTCGTTGACACGGGGCAGCAGGTACGTGCCCTCCTGCGTGCCATCGGTGATCCAGACCTGTGCGCCATAGTTGAAGATCCGGATGAACGAGCTGCTGTCCGACGGATCGCTCAGTTCGCGCCGCTCCGATTCGGCGGAATAGACAACGCGCCCATCGCCAAGCTGCGCGCCGCCGGAACTGGCGAAGCGTGGATGCACGCCGCTTCCCGGCTCGCCGATATAACTGACCGGCTCGGGCGCATCATTGGCGACATAGGGGCGCCGGGGGATATCGATGGTGCCCGCCTCGGTGCCGTCGGTGGACAGGAAGATGGTGCCCTTGTCGCTGTCGAATGCCTGATACAGCACCGTCCCGTCAGGCTGCGCGAAGTTGGGGAGACTCCGGAATCCGGCATCCACAAGCGGGCGCACCTCGGCTCCGTCGGTGACCCACAGCTTGTCGGGGCCGCCGACGTCGTCACGCGCGCGCGCAGCAACGACACCAGCGCCCGTCAGCACAAGGCGCGCGTTCGTCGCCATGCTGTCCCCGGCCCCCGACAGGATATCGGCCAGTTGCCGCGTACCACTTGTGGTACCGTCGGTGACCCACAACTCGCGCCCGGTTGCACCGTCATCCGCGATCATCACAAGCCGCGCATCGGGCAGCAGCGCGGTGTCGAACACCGTCAACGGGCCAAGCAACTGCGTACCTTCGGCGGTTCCGTCGCTGACCCACAGCCCGCGGCCGGTCCCGTCGGCCCCGGCGCCCGCGAACAGCACCTTGTCATTGCCCAGTGCCTGCACCGCCATGAATCCCAGGCCGGTCCCCTGCGGCACCCCGATGTTGCGCAGCGGAGTCGTCCCGGCCTCGGTCCCGTCGCTTGACCAGATCGTGCCATCCGACAGGAACAGCACCCGGTCCGTGCCCGAAGCACCCAACGCCGCGAAGGCGGGGCCGGACCCTGCCCCCGGAACGCTGTCGATCACCATCCGCGTGCCGCTCTCGGTCCCGTCCGTGACCCAGAGCTCGCGCCCGTGCACCCCATCGTTTGCCGTAAAGAAAACAAGACTCGACATGGCCCTGACTCCTGCTGCCCATCGCCCCGTGAATTTTCATGATTGCTCGCCGCTGCGCTACATGGCGGCCAAAACGACTCCGTCACGCAACGGCGCTGCAAATTCGCTGTCTGTCCGACATGTCACCACGGCCCGGTCCCCCGATTTTCGATCCGCACGACGAGCCGCCGCTGCGCGCAGCTCGCCTTGAGTGTCTTGCACTCAGAGCGCGCACAGAGGACAGCATGATGATGCGATCCTGACATGCAGCCTGACGCGGCATTTCAAGCGGGCCGTGTCCTGACCCGACCGCCCCTTGCTGCACGCCCGGATTCTACACCAGGCAGCCGTCGCAAGTGATGATGTGGATCAACCCGCCGCAGTACGGTGAAGGGGTGCAACCGGGCCGGGACACCGCGGCGCCGTACTGGTATCGCCGCCGGATATCGCCGCGCTGCCCGGCTCAGACGACGGACGTTTCCGGCTTGTCTGGCGCAGTGAGTTGCCGCACCGCGTAATCCGCCGCGTCGTCAAAGGGCTTGAGCACGACGCTTGCGCCCTGTTCCATCAACTCCTCGGCCTCGGCCACCTTCTGGACTGACAGGAACACCCTGCCCTTGTAGTTCGCCGAGCGCAGGCCGTGCAGAAGCGCCAGCTGCGGGTCGGCTTCGGTCAGCGCGCCCCGGTCGCGCGGCACCGCCGACACCACGGCCTGAACACCCACCAGGTCCAGATGCGCCACGAACTCCGGGTCGGTCGCGTCACCATAACCGGCATCCATCCCCATGCGCCGCCAGTTGGTCAGTGCCTCGGGGTCAAAGTCGATCCCTAGCACACGATAGCCCTGCTCCTGAAGCCGTGCGCCGATCCGGCAGCCATAGCGGCCCAGCCCGAAGATGACGAAATCATGTCCGCGCGCCTCGGCCGCGCCCTTCGTGTCGGCGGTTTCGCGATGGGCCTGGCGGCGCTCGAAGATGCCCAGAAAGGGCTCGCAAATCTCGAACAGCTTGTGCGACCAGGTGATCAT
>SKKS01000161.1 GCA_007123625.1 Paracoccaceae bacterium | reverse complement strand
GGCGCGGCTATGCCTGGCTCGACACCGGGACCCATGAAAGCCTGCTGGATGCGGGCAATTTCGTGCGCACGCTGCAGACCCGGCAGGGGCTGCAGATCGGCAGCCCCGACGAGATCGCCTTCGCGCAGGGCTGGATCGACGCCGCGGCGCTCGAAGCGCGCGCGCAGCTCTTCTCCAAGAGTGCCTATGGGGTCTATCTGCGCGGGCTGCCGGGCTGAGGTGGCTTCGGCTGCCACTGTTGGACAGGTATCAGGACACACCGGATGGATCTTGTCAGGGAACGTAACCTTCTCAAGACGCTCGCGCTCTGGGATCCTGCCTGGTATTGCGCGCGGTATCCGGATGTTGCGGCCTCGGGGCTGGACCCTGCGGTGCATTACCTGCGCTACGGGGCGGCGATGGGGCGCAATCCGGGCAAGCGGTTCAACACGCGGTTTTATCTTGCCGCGCACCCCGATGCGGCGGCTTCGGGGCTGAACCCGCTGGTGCATTACGCGCTGCATGGCCGCGCGGCGGGTCATGCGACGCGGGCGCAGCGGGAGGATCCGCGCAAGCGGGTGAACGTGATCCGCACGAAGCTTCTGAGCCTGGGCTTCACCGAGCGCCCGCTGGCGGAACTGGCGGCGAGTGTCGAGGACGCGCCCGCGCTTTCCCGGGCGCTGGCGGCGCGCGAACTGGCGCTGTGGCACATGCGCGCGAAGACCGGGGCCGGGTATCGCACGGCGCTGGCGTGGATTGCCCGGGCGCGGGCGGATGCGCCGGATCTGGAGTTTCGCGCGAAGCTGTCGACGGTGGAGCTGCTGTGTCATTACCATCTGGGCGACCGGGCGGCGGGTCTGGCCGCCTATGACCGTGCCGCGCTGGCGGGCGAGGCGAGCGCGGATCTGATGCTGGCGCGAGTGAATTTCGAGCGCACGCCCGAGGCGCGGGTGCTGTGGATCAACCAGGTCCTGGCGCGCCACGCGATCGAACCGGTGGCGCTGCTGCCCGCTGAGGGCCGGCCCGCCTATGACCGGCTGACGGGTGCGCAGGCACTGCCGAAGGTGACGGGCGGGCCGAAGGTGAGCGTGCTGGTCGCGGCCCATGAGGCGGGCGACATGCTGGCCACGGCGCTGCGGTCGCTGCAGGAACAGACGTGGCAGAACCTCGAGATCATCGTGCTGGACGATGCCTCGCCCACACCCGACACGATGGCGGTGGCCGAGGCGTTTGCGGCGCGCGATCCGCGCATCCGGGCGGTGCGCATGGAACACAACGGCGGCGCCTATGTGGCGCGCAATCACGGGCTGGACCTGGCCACCGGCGATTTCGTCACGCTCCATGACGCCGACGACTGGTCGCACCCCCGCAAGATCGAAACCCAGGCCCGCTTCCTGACCGAAAACCCCGAAGTGATCGGATGCACATCGCAACAGGCGCGCATGACTTCGGAGCTTGAGTATGTCCGATGGACCGGCGCGGGGCATTTCATCATCGACAACACATCGTCCTTCATGTTCCGCCGCGCGCCGGTCAGGTCGGAACTGGGCTATTGGGACAGGGTGCGCTTTTCGGGCGACAATGAACTTATCCGCCGCATCCGGAAGGTTTTCGGAAAGCCATCCGTCGTCTTCATGAAGACGGGGCCGTACTCCTTTCAGCGCGACTCCGGAAGTTCCATTGTCGCAAACGATTTCTTCGGCATCAACGGCTTCCTTTACGGGGTCAGAAGGCTTTACGTCGATCTTCAGGATTTCGGCCACCGAACCGCCGCCAGCCTGAGATATGACAACGATGGCGCGCGGCGTCCATTTCATGCGCCCGCCGCCATCTTGCCCGAGCGCGGCGGACAGGCTGCAACGCGGCGGCATTTTCCCGTTGTCACGGCTTCGGACTTTCGCATGGTCGGCGGCAGTACGGGGTCATGTATCGAGGAGCTGAAATTCCACAAGCGGCACGGTATTCCGACCGCCATCTTCGAAATGTTCCGCTATGACCTGTTCCATCCGGGAGTGAAGACACGGATGCTGGACGACGTCATCGCGCAGCTGGACGCGGGCAAGGTCGATTTGCTGACGTATGGCGACCGCGTTTCGTGTGATCTTCTGGTCATCCGCTATCCACCGGTTCTGGAGCACGTCCAGCGGTATCTTCCGGCCATTGAGGCCCGTGAAATAAAGGTCATCGTCAACCAGCCGCCGATGAGCGATTACGGTCCGGAGGGGGTTGTGCGATATGATCTTGGACGGTGCGCCGAGACCATCCGCCGCTGTTTCGGGCGCGATGCCACCTGGCACCCGATCGGCCCGCTGGTGCGCGACGCGCTGCACATACATCACGCGGGCCAGCTGCATCACATCGACCTGTCTCCGCAGGACTGGCACAACATCATCGACGTGAATGGCTGGGACCGCGGGCGGCGTCTGCGCGGTGCGCACGACAGGCTGCGGATCGGCCGCCATTCGCGCGATCATATGCACAAATGGCCCGATACCGCACAGGACATTCTGGCCGCCTATCCCGAAACCGACGATGTCGAGGTCCATGTTCTGGGCGGTGCCCGTACCCCGGCCGGGATCATCGGCCACATGCCGCGCAACTGGGTGGTGCACGGCTTCGACAGCCTGCATCCCCGTGATTTTCTACGCGATATCGATGTCTGGGTGTATTTTGCCAATCCGGGCTGGGTGGAAAGCTTCGGGCGCACGATCATCGAGGCCATGGCCGTGGGTGTGCCGGTGATCCTGCCCGCGATGTACCGGCCCCTTTTCCGGGATGCCGCGCTTTACGCCACCCCCCGGACTGCGCTGGAGGTGGCGCGCGCACTGCATGCCGATCCGGTGGCCTATGACCGGCAGGTCAGGATTGCCCAAGCCCATGCGCGGGAGAATTTTAGCTACGAAATGCACCTGCGCCGACTGAAGGGGGCTGGCGTGGGCGCCTGAGAAGCGCGGGCAAAGGACCTCAGTCCACGCCGAACAGATCGCGTGTCATGACCTTGTCTGCCACATCCTCCAGTTCGCGGGCTCGGCGATTGGTGATGATCAAATCGGCCTCGTTCTTGAACGCCTGCAGGTCGCGGACCACGCGGGAATTGTAGAACATCTCGTCGGACATTGCGGGCTCGTAGACAATCACCTCGATCCCCTTTGCCTTGATGCGCTTCATGATCCCCTGCACCGCGCTCTGGCGCCAGTTGTCCGACCCTTCCTTCATCACCAGCCGGTAGATCCCCACCACACGCGGATGCGCGGCGATGATCCGCTCGGCGATGAAATCCTTGCGGGTGCGGTTGGCCTCGACCACGGCGGCGATCAGGTTCTGGGGCACGG
>SKKS01000187.1 GCA_007123625.1 Paracoccaceae bacterium | reverse complement strand
TATCAAGGCGATGAAGGACAAGCACCATGGCATACGCGACCATCACCATCGACACCGACCCGCGCGGAGTGGCGCAGTTGACGCTTGATCGGGCCGACAAGCACAACGCCCTGTCGGCGCAGATGATCGCCGAATTGACCGACGCAGCGCAGGTGCTGGCAGCGGACACACAGGTGCGCGTGGTGGTGCTGACCGGCGCGGGGGCGAGTTTCTGCGCCGGGGGGGATCTGGGCTGGATGCAGGCGCAGATGGCTGCAGACGGCGCCACCCGTGCGACCGAGGCGCGCAAGCTCGCCGCCATGCTGGGTGCGCTGAACGGCTTGCCCAAACCCCTGATCGGGCGGGTGCAGGGGCAGGCCTTTGGCGGCGGGGTCGGCATGATGGCCGTGTGCGACGTGGCCGTGGGGGTGCAGGGCGCAAAATTCGGGCTGACCGAAACCCGGCTGGGGCTGATCCCGGCGACCATCGGCCCCTATGTGCTGGGCCGCATGGGCGAGGCGATGGCGCGCCGCGTGTTCATGTCGGCACGGGTTTTCGGAGCCGACGAAGCGGTGCGGCTGGGGTTGCTGGCGCGGGCGGTGGCGCCCGACGATCTGGACGCCGCCATCGAGGCCGAGGTCACGCCCTATCTGGCCTGCGCGCCCGGCGCCGTGGCGCAGGCCAAGGCGCTGGCGCAGCGGTTGGGGGCAGGGATCGGCGCGGATGCGGTCGAGCACTCCATCGCCGAGCTTGTGACCCGCTGGGAAAGCGACGAGGCCGCCGAGGGGATCGCCGCCTTTTTCGAAAAGCGCAAACCCCGATGGGTCAGGTAGCGCTCAGATGAACTCGGCGTCGCGCGCACGGGGCGCGGCGGCCACGGCCAGCGCTTCGCCCAGGTCGATCTGGCGCCGGAAAAGTGCCCGCCCGACGATCGCGCCTGCGACATTGCCCATGTATTTCAGGCGGCTGATATCATCGAGCCCGCGCACCGTGCCGCTGGCGATCAGCGGATGGCGCGTGCACCCGGCCAGCGACGTGATCAGGCTGAGCGTGGCATCGCTGTCGCCCACATCGGCGTCGATATCGGTCACAATGATCCCGGCCAGCGGCGTGGTGTCAAAATGCGCGATGAAATCGGCGGGTTCAAAGGCACTTGTCTCGCGCCAGCCCTGGCTCATGACCCGGCCCTGAAATACGTCCACGGCCAGCACCACCGCGTCAGGATGATACTTGGCGGTTTCCTCGACCATTGCGGGGTTGAGGACAGCCGCCGTGCCGATCACCACCCGCGCCGCGCCCTGATCCAGCCACTCCGCGGCCCGCTCGCGGGTGCGGATGCCGCCTGCTACCTGCACCGACAGGCTGGTTTCGCGGATAATGCGCGTGATCAGATCGCGGTTGTCGCCATCGTCGGCAATCGCGTCGAAATCGGTCACATGCAGCCATTCGGCGCCGGTTTCGGCAAACTTGGCGGCGCGTTCCAACGGGTCGACATGCCAGATTTCGGCCTCGTCCAGCCGTCCGCGGCGCAGGGACACGCATCGGCCTTGTTGCAGTTCGATGGTTGGAATGACGATCATGGCGGCTTCTCCCCCTCAAAGGCTTCGATATCGCAGATACCCCGGTTCCCCACATCACCGCGGCCTGCGCGCGACGCAACCCCGGCGGGAAACGACGCGCATACCGACAAGTGGTATTTGCCTGCAGCCGCGGACGCGCCCTTTGCGTTCAGTCGGCGCTTGAGGCGGTGCCGGTCTCCGTCGCGGCGGCGGCAAAGATCGCGTCGATCATGACCTGGTTGCCGCGCGAAAATTCCAGCGAGCAGTTGAACGCCGCATCGCCCCGCACGGCAGCGCCAAAGGCTTCGATCATCCGCGCATACTGGTCGATGTCGTTGAAGCGGCGGATGTGCGCAACGCCGTCGCGGCCGCACCATTCCACGCGCGTGTCGCCATAGACACGACCGTTGAACGGCGCGCTCAACTCTATCCACCCCTCGGCGCCGTGAAACAGCATGCTCTGGCGGCGCTGCTGCCGCATCCCGCAATAAAACGACATGGTGAAGCCGGGAAAATCCGCCCAGACACGGGCAAAGACATCCACGCCCCCTTCCAGCCGCAGGTCGGCGCGCAGGCGTTCGGGTTCCGCGCCGGTTGCAAAGCGGGTGGTCACGCACGGATAGACGCCGATATCGCGCAACCCGCCCCCGCCCAGATCCGCCCGGTTGCGGATGTTCGCGGGATCGGTGTTGTTGTAGGTGAAGCACCCTTCGACATGCTCAAGTGCGCCGATGACGCCTTCGGCCAGCAGGTCACGCACCAGCGCCCATTGCGGGTGATGGGTGATCATGAAAGCTTCGGCCAGCAACCGCCCGCTGGCGTCGCGCGCGGCGATCAGCTGATCGATCTGCGCCGCTTCCAGCGCAATGGGTTTTTCGCACAGCACATGCTTTCCCGCAGCGGCCGCGCGCAGCGACCAGTCCACATGCAGATGGTTGGGCAGCGGGATATAGACGGCATCGATTTCGGGGTCGTTCAGCAAGGCATCATAGTCCGCGTGCACGCGCAGGTCGGGGGACAGCGCCGCGAACGGGGTGGCGGCGTCGGGCCGGGTGGTGGCCAGCGCGCTCAGGGTCGCGCCGCGCGCGGCATGGATGGCAGGGGCCAGTTCGGTGCGGGCGATCTTGGCCGCGCCCAGAATGCCCCAGCGGATCGGGTCGTGCATGGCGTGCTCCTTGGTTCCATGCGCGCCTTGTGGCGCCGCTTGCGGCGGGCCGGATGCAGACGCATAGTGACTCCGTTGCAACAGGAAAGGGTCCGGGATGCAAGAGGTGCTGGCACTCGACGCGATGGAGCAGGCGGCGCTGATCGCGGGCGGCGCGCTGAGCGCCGAGGAACTGATGGCGGCGACGCTTCGGCGGATCGAGGCGCTCAACGGGACGGTCAACGCCGTTGTCAGCCTGCGTGACTCTCATACCCTGATGGCCGAAGCCCGAGCCGCCGACAACGCCTTGCGCAAGGGCGCAGGCAAGGGCTGGATGCATGGCCTGCCGCTGGCGGTGAAGGACCTGCAGGACGTGGCCGGGTTGCCGACCACCAAGGGTTCGCCCCTGCTGGCCGGACAGGTGGCGGCACGCGACAGCCTGCTGGTGGCGCGGATGCGCGCGGCGGGCGCCATCATCATCGGCAAGACCAACACGCCCGAATTCGGATTGGGTAGCCACACGTTCAACCCGATGTTCGGGGCGACCGGCAACGCCTGGGACCCTGCGCGCAGTGCGGGCGGGTCCTCGGGCGGGGCGGCGGTGGCGTTGGCGCTCGGGCTGGTTGCGG
>SKKS01000486.1 GCA_007123625.1 Paracoccaceae bacterium | reverse complement strand
TCCGACATCAGGTCTCGTGCCAAGCTGGTCTCCATCGCAGATACCAGCTTGAATCACGATCAGACCAACTTGTGAATCCCTTTTGTCAACACAGCCTAGATCTACCCCTCAATATCAATCCCCATTGTCTTACAATTTCGGTAAATATTGATGTCTCAAAGAAGCCAAACATTCTTTTCTCCTTATTTAAGACCTAGTGTTCGACATCCGACGAAAGATTCCTGCGAGCCAGGATTACCGAACTTATTCTTGTTGAAGCACAGCGACGCTTCTCGTGACGAAAGAAGGTACTTTTCGTCGGGTTCAGAACACTAGTTGCATAAGTCATCGGTTGGGTTGAGTTCTCTCTTACTTGTAGTTTCGGTCAAGCCCCTTCCGGGCTCAATCTTCTGAGCAAAACATTTCCATACCCTGTGCGCAAAGCTTCTCAGGCATCGTCGCAGGACGGCATTCTAGTCTCACAAAATCTCTGTCAAATTCCTGTAGTTTGACGAAGTACACTCCCTCTGGGCTTGCTCCGAGCTCAGTTGCAGCATGCTCGCTAAATAGGCATTCGACGCGTCGCGTGCTCGGCGAAGAAAACGCCTCAGCCATTGCCAGTTCCACCCCAATAACCCCCCTACGCATGAAAGTTGCAGCTTGGTCAGCTTCTTCAATGCGCATGAGTCTTCCTTCAGAAAGATCTGAGACGGCACGCTTAACATCACAAGCGATAAGTGCTACCAGATTTCCTAGAATGCCGTGCCATTGTGCAGTTCCACAAGGGCCTTCGGATAAACCTCGGATCTGCTCTTCGGCAGCTTCATTGCGCACAAGATCAATCTCAACATTGCCAACCCAGTCGCGAACTGATCCAAGTCTAAATTCACCTGTGCGCGTCAAGAAGTGAATACGTATCGCCACACGATTGCTTGGGCATACGTCAAAGTCAGGCCCTTGCTCTTTGAAAAACTGGAAGGTAAGGCGATCTGGACCACCATCGCGTGAAGGACTAAAGTTTAACAAATTCAGAGCGCCTGAGCATAGCTCTGTGTCATTTTCAATCAGACTCATTCGCCCGACGCGACCCGAGAAAAGTTCGATCCTCACAATGTCAAATGGCATCTGCCCTTTGGCAAGGCCCTCGAAGACATATGTCTCGCCCCCACTAATCAAATATTGATAGGCAGGGCGTTTATCAAACGCGTCGGCTGGATACGTAGCCCATAGAATAATCAACGCGGCCAGTAATGCCAATTTATTTAGAGTAGGACGGAATATTGCGAAAGTCATTAGCACGTCACCCTTTCTTCTCTTTGGCATTTTGTTTTCCCCAGATCATTATGTACGACCAGCTTGCAACATCCTTTGCCCGCGTCGCAAACGTTGCGTTTGAAACTCGAGCCTAAGGTTCGTGGTTGCGAATGACGCGGAGAAATTCGTAATAATTTTCATCGCTGGTGAGGTCATAGGAGATTTCGTGGTGCTGGGCATATTCCAGTGCAGCCCGAAAGGCATGCTCGACCTTTGAGGTCCACTGCATATGGCGCCCCCCCTGAGCGTATGGAGGATCATCACCGGTATAGAATCCAGTATCAATCAATACCTGAATCGCAAATTCGCTATCCACACCAAGCGCAGAAATGAAGTAGCGTTCAATTTGGGTAAGGTTCAATTCTATGCTGCTCTGAGGTTCTTGGTCACTTGTAGAATTTAGATCTTGCCGTTCCACCAGCTGCGGGGGGGCCATGGGGGCCCAGCCGCGTAATGAAAATTCGCGCGCCACCTTATCGGCGAAAATCTGGTATCTCAGGTTCCACGCAGGCGTACAGGAAAAGCAGTAGCTGCCCCTCATACGGGAAATTCTGTCACGAAGCTCGGCCGCTCCCAGTACGGACATGGGTGGCTGCGGTGGTACGCCTTCCAGGATCTTGATCCGTGCCAGTCCCGCAATGATCGCGAGGCGATGTGCGGCATCAGCAGAGGGCTCCCACGTGAGCCAGCCGGAAAGCATTTCCTGAGATATGATGTCTGTGGCTTCGAGCTGCCGCAATACGATCTCCTCAGAGGCAGCACCGACATGAAAATGCCGCAACATATCAGACTTTTGCTGCATGGTCGTTGCAACTAGTTCGTCGGTTTGTCGATCAAGTTCAAAATAGGCAATCACCGCGTCAACGATGTTCGTCGTTGTGTTGATTGTTTGCCCTATTATTGAGGAGGCGCCGCCGGTTAAGACCGCTCCCCCGACATTGAAGGCAGCTTCGATTGACGCTATCGCGACAGCCTCGGGAACGATCCTGACAATCCTTGGCGCATTGCCCGGATCCGCGCCTGCACGCGCATAAATGTCCTTAACAAGGAACTTTGTGATGTGTCCGGCAAGGAAGAATCCAGCCCCCTGTTGTGCACGGGCAAGTTCTGCCTGTGCGGCAATTTCTGGTGTCAGCGACGAAAGGAAGAGTGCATTGGCTTTTAGGAGATTGGTGATATTCTTGGCGACGCTGTAAACAGTGTGCAGGTCAGTGACCAACTCCCGAAAGTTTTGATGGCCATGCACACGGGCCCGAAAGCCAGAAACCGAGGACATCAGCTCGTCGATGTCCCCATATTGGTCATTTACTACCTGATCCAGTAGGTTTCTCCCATGTAATTTCTCCGGATTCGTCCATCCGCGCGAAGTCACATCTGATCGCGTCGCGCCTTCCGGTCCGTGGCCCCACCCCCAACCGGTCGCCGTGTCAATTGCCTGCCAGATGCCAATGTTGTTGATCCCCCAGTGAACGCGTCCCCCATCGACGATCTCGCCCATGGGGTCACCCTCGTTCACCTCCTCGCCAGGCTGCAGTGGGCTTACAATATGTCCGAAGACATGCTCCTGACCTGTCGCTGGATCACGAACGATCAGCCATTTCTTGTCCGTGGGGACATCGGCGCCGGTGCGATTACCCATGATCATTCCGGAGATCGGTGCGCGCACGGCCATTCCAGCGTCGCCGCGTAGATCCAGTCCCAACAACTGTATTTCGTGTCGGTCGGCATAAGCAGGGTCGAGAAAGCCGGCTGCAAGGCGCAATTCCTCCAGCGCTGCGGTGTCGGCGTCGGGGCTCTCAGGCGCGGCCTTGTCGTCCGTTGATGACCCATCGCTCGCCGGAGTATGTGCTTCGGCCACTTCAGCACGATATTGTTCGGGATCCTTCCATCCGCGCGCCTCAGCTTCCTCCTGCGTGGCATTCGCGTGCGCCCGCCCCCAGCCCCAACCGTGGCCCATGGCGTCACTCACCCCGGTTCGGTTGATACCCCAGTGCAGGTGCGGACCCGTCCCGGCCGCCAC
>SKKS01000424.1 GCA_007123625.1 Paracoccaceae bacterium | reverse complement strand
CCAGTCCGGGGGCGGGCACCGCCGGGATCACGCCGGGTTCGATCGCCACCGGCGCCAGCGCCACGGGGGCCGCAACCTGCGCCGCCGACACGAACCGGTCGCGCCGCCCCTGCCAGCCATCGCGCGACGGCAAGCGTCGCACCACACCGCATTGCGGCAGCTCCTCCCAGGACACCCCCTGCCCGCGCGCCCAATCCGCCACCGCCCGGTCGCGCGCATAGGTCCATGCGGTGCCCGTTTCCTCGTGCGAGACCATGCGCGTGACCCCGAACCGCCGCCGCATCCGCTCCAGCACCGTTACCGCCGCGCCTTGGCGGATCACCAGCGGTTGGCCCAGTGCCGCCAGATCGGCGCGCAAGTCATCCAGCGTTTCGACAAGAAACGCCCAGTGCCGCCCGGACACATCGGGCTGTGCCCAGTACTCCGGCTCGACAATATAAAGCGGAAGCACCGGCCCCAGGGCCACCGCACGCGCCAGCGCCGGGTGGTCATGCACCCGCAGATCGCGCTTGAACCAGAGCAGGACAGGAGCCGTCATCATCCAGAGGTATCGCAGGTCAGGGCGCGGTCAATCCCCGCAAATGTTCATGATTTATTCCTCTGCTTACCCCTCTGCGGCTGCGCCGACAACCCTGCACTTTCATCTTGCCCGAAATACTCCGGGGGGAGTCGGCGCCTTGCGCCGACGGGGGGCTGGCCCCCCTGCCCCGGCGCGTGCCTGGACCCGTCGCAGGGCCAGCACCGCGTTCAGCCCGCCAAAGGCAAAAGCGTTTGACAACACCGCCGCCACGGCCCCCACCTTGCGCGCGGCATTCGGCACCGCGTCCACCGCGCAGTCCGGATCCGGGGAGTCGAAATTCACCGTGGGCGCGATCACGCCCTCGCGCAGGGCCAGCAGGCAGGCCAGAAGCTCCACTGCCCCGGTCCCCCCGATCAGATGCCCGTGCATGGACTTGGTCGACGACACCGGCACAAGCGCGGCATGGCTGCCCAGCACCGCATGCAGCGCCTGTGCCTCGGTCCGGTCGTTCGCGGTGGTGCCGGTGCCGTGGGCGTTGACATAGCCGATCTGCTCCGCCGCCAATCCCGCATCCGCCAGCGCCAGACACATCGCGCGCACCGGACCGTCCAGCGCGGGCGCGACAATATCGCCCGCGTCCGAGGTCATTCCGAATCCTGCCACCTCGGCCAGGATCACGGCGTCGCGCGCGCGGGCGTGCTCCAGCTCCTCGAACACGAAGACCGCACCGCCCTCGCCCATCACCAACCCGTTGCGCGAGGCCGCGAAGGGCCGGCAGCCGTCGCGCGACATGACGCGCAGCCCTTCCCAGGCCTTGAGCCCGCCGAAACACAACATCGCCTCGGACCCGCCGGTGACGATCACATCCGCGCCGCCGCCGCGGATCAGTTGCAGCGCCAGCCCCATCGCGTGATTGGACGACGCGCAGGCGGTGGAAACCGCCAGCCCCGGCCCACGCAGCCCGAATTCCATTGAGATATGCGAGGCGGCAGCATTGTGCATCAGGCGCGGCACCACGAACGGGTGCACCCGGTTCTTGCCCTCGGCGTGGACCGCGCGGTAGTTGTCGTCTACCGTGGTGTTGCCGCCCCCGGCGGTGCCCATGACCACGCCCGCCCGGTCCCCCAGACCATCACTGAACGACAGCCCCGACTGTGCCACCGCCTGCCGGGCAGCGACCAGCGCGAATTGCGCGAAGCGGTCCAGAAGCGGCAGGCGCTGGCGGTCGAAATGTTCCTCGGGCACGAAGCCGCGCACCTGCGCGCCGATCTGCACTGCCAGCCGGTCCTGATCGCGCAGCCCCTCCAGCGGGCCGATGGCACAGCGGCCCGCGCGCATCGCGGCCAGCGTCGTCGGCACGTCGTTCCCCAAGGGGTTGACCGTGCCCGCGCCCGTGATGACGACCCGTCTCATTGCGCGCACCTCATCCGTGCTGATGCGCCACCAGCTTTTCAACCTCGGCGATCACCGACCCCACGGTCGAGATATCGAAAGCGCTTTCCTCGGGGTTGTTGGCGTTGAAGGGCACCGTCACGTCGAAGCCCTCCTCGATCTGGAAGATGCATTCGACGACGCCCAGGCTGTCGATGCCCAGGTCCTGCAGGCTGTCGCCGCGCGCCACCTCGGCGGGGTCACGCATCGCCTGTTCGGCGATGATGGCGATCACCTTGTCGGCAATGGCGGTGTCTTTCGTCATCAGATCCTGTTCCACCGGGCAAGGCTCCTATTCTGCTTCGCTCTCGCCCTTGTCGCTGCGATTTGTAACAGTTTTCCGAAGGGCGGCAACCTGATTCACGAGCCGTGGAAGGCGGCGGATGGCCTTGTAGATCTCGATCTGGGTCTCCATTCTGGTGGCCGGCGTGCCGAACATCACCCGCCCCGCAGGCACGTCCGACAGCACGCCGGTGCCGCCCCCGGTCACCACATCGTCGCCGACGGTGATGTGGTCGCTGACCGCCGTGCGCCCGCCCAGCACCACCCGGTCGCCGATCCGCGCCGAGCCCGCCACCCCCGCCTGTCCGCAGATCAAGCAGTCGCGCCCGATGATCGCGTTGTGGCCCACCTGCACCAGGTTGTCGATCCGCGTGCCCGCGCCGATTTCGGTGTCGCGGATGGTGCCCCTGTCGATGGTGGTATTGGCGCCGATCTCGACATCGTCGCCCAGGCGCACGGATCCGAGGCTGTGGATCCGCGTCCAGGATTGGCCCTGCGTGTCGCCCCGGTCGCCCAGAGTTTCGCGCACGGCCTCGACCGCCGATTTTTCAGGGGTGACAAAGGAAAACCCGTCGGCGCCGATCACGGCCCCCGGCTGGGCAATGAAGCGGTCACCGATCACCACCCGCGCACCGATGCGGACGCCGGAATGGATCAGCGCGTCGTCACCGATCTGTGCGCCTTCGGCGACGCTGACATGCGATGCGATCCGCGCCCGCGCGCCCACACGCACGCCGGGACCGATCCAGACAAAGGGGCCGATGGCCGCGTCCGCGCCGATGTGCGCATCACGGTCAATCACCGCCGACGGGTGCACACCCGGCGCAATGGCCGGGCCGGGGTCCATCGCGCGGGTCAGACCGGCCAGCGCATAGCGCGGGCGTGGCGCGAAGATCGCGGCTTCCAGCCCCAGCGCGCGCCAGTCCGCGCCCTCCCACAACAGCGCCGCGCGCGCGCTGCCCTGTGCCAGGCCTTCGGCGTATTTCGGGTCCGAGGCGATGGCCAGCGCATCTGCCGCAGCCTGCGCGGGTTCGGCGGCATGGGTGAAGACAAGCGCCCCGTCCCCTTCATACCGCGCGCCAAGGGCGTGG
>SKKS01000285.1 GCA_007123625.1 Paracoccaceae bacterium | reverse complement strand
TTGGCGAACGCGCGGGGCCGGGGTTTGCGTATGATGACATCGTGCCCGCGGTGGAGCGGCTGATCGGCGCCTATCTGGACCTGCGCCACGGGCGGTCCGAGAGTTTCCTGCAGGCATACCGTCGCCTGGGTGCAGGACCGTTCAAGGCCGCGCTCTATCCCGAAACACCGGCGCAACGGCATGCCCATGCTGGATGAGGGGACCGATTACGCCGCCCGCGCGGCCTGGATGAACCGGCTCTATGCTGATGCCCCGGCAGCCGAGGTGATCCGGGCGACCCTCGCGGCCTTTCCCGGGCGGGTCGCGGTGGTGTCCTCGTTCGGGGCCGATTCGGCGGTGTTGCTGGATCTGGTGGCCGAAGTGGACCCGGCGACGCCGGTGCTGATGGTGGAAACGGGGATGCTGTTTGCCGAAACGCTGACGTATCAGCGCGATCTGGCGGCGCATCTGGGGCTGTCGGATGTGCGCCCCCTGCGCCCGGAAGCGGGGGCGCTGGAACGCGCGGACCCGCAGCGCGCACTGTACAGCACCGACCCCGATACCTGCTGCGCGCTGCGCAAGCGCGCGCCGCTGGATGCGGTTCGCGCCGCGTTTCCGGTGCTGATCAACGGGCGCAAGCGCCATCAGGCGGCCACGCGTGCGGCGTTGCCTGTGTTTGCGGCGGATCACGCCGGGCTGTCGGTGACGCCGCTGGCGGCATGGGCGGTGCAGGACCTGGCGGAGCACCGCGTCGGGCGCGGCCTGCCCGCGCACCCGCTGGTCGCGCGCGGCTTTGCCTCGGTTGGATGCGCGCCCTGCACGACGGCGGTGGCGCCGGGAGAGGACCCGCGTGCAGGACGCTGGCGGGGGCGGGAAAAGACCGAATGCGGGTTGCATTTCGGCGCCGGTGGCGCGGTGCGACGCGCGGGATAGGGGGGCCAGCCCCCCATCGCCCGTTCCGGTCGATTCCCCCCGGGATATTTTTACACAGATGATGCAGGAAAAGAGGTGTCTGCGATGGAAACGTTGGTGACGGTGGACGGGATGATCCGCGCGGATGCGGCGGGCGCGGTCGCGATCACGCTGGGCGCAGACGCGGATGCAGCCGCGGTGGCCGAGGCCGCGCAACAAGGCGGCGCGCTGCGGATCGTGTTTCCGGCGATGGGGGACGGGCGCGGGTTTTCGCTGGCACGCCGAGTGCGGGCGATGGGCTTCGCGGGCGAGTTGCGCGCCGCCGGGCCGCTGATCGCGGATCAGTTCGCCGCCCTGGCGCAGGTGGGGTTCGATGCGGTCGAGGTGACCGGGGCGCAGGTTGCACGCCTGCCGCGCGGCGCGCGTCTCGCGGCGCCCGGCCGGGCGTATCGCGCGCGGCTTCTGGGGGGCTGACGCGCAAAGGGTTTCAGGCCGGGGCGAAACCCGCTAAGCCGGGGCGGAACCGTGCCAGCCCGAAACTCCCGGAACCGCGTCATCGTGACACCCCGCCCCGACATTCCGCCCCCCGACCGCGAACGCGACCGCCAGATCGTCCGCTGGCTGTGGTCAAGCTACATCCGCAAGCGGTCTCTGTGGCTGGCGGCGGCGATGGTGCTGCTGATCTTCGAAGGCGCCATGCTGGGGGTGTTCAGCTTCCTGATCCAGCCGCTGTTCGACGACGTTCTGGTGGCGGGCCGGTCGGACATGGTGCTGGTGGTGGCCTTTGCCATGGCGACGGTGATGATCGTGCGCGGCGCGGCGCGGCTGGGCAACCGTGTGGTCACGGCACATCTGTCCGAAAAGACCCGCGCCGATGTGCAGCAGGATCTGGTGCGCCATCTGCTGCGGCTGGATCTGGGGTTCCACCAGCGCCAGTCGCCGGGCCTCCTGATCGAGCGGGTACAGGGCGATACCGGGGCGATCATCGGGCTGTTGCGCTCGGTCCTGATCGGGCTCGGGCGCGACGGGGCGTCGATGATCGCGCTGGTGGCGGTGGCTCTGTACATGGACTGGTTGTGGACGCTGATCGCGCTGGTGGGCGTGCCGCTTCTGGTGGTCCCGATGCAGGCCATCCAGCGGCGCATCCGGACCCGCAGCACCGAGGCGCGGATCAACGCCGCAGAGATATCGAACAGGCTGGACGAGATATTCCACGGCATCGCCACCATCCAGTTGACCGGGACAGAACCGCGCGAGCATGGACGCTTCCGCGATGTGTTGACGCGGTATCGCCGCTCGGCGGTGCGTGCCGCCATCGGGCAGGACGCCACGCCCACGGTCATGGACGCTGCCGCCGCGCTCGGTGTGGCAACCGTGGTCGCCTATGGCGGGTTGCAGATCATCGAAGGCACGCGCACGGTCGGGCAGTTCATGAGTTTCTTCACCGCCATAACCCTGATGTTCGAGCCGGTGCGCAAGCTCAGTGGACTGGCGGCGCAATGGCAGAACATCCTGGCCAGTGCCGAGCGCATCAACGAGCTGCTGTCGGTGCCGCCCGCGATCACTTCGCCGCCGCCGCCGCATGCGCCGGCGCCTGCGCGCGCCGACTGCGACATCGATATCCGAGATGTGCATTTCGCCTATGGGCGCGAGCCGGTGTTGCGCGGGCTGAACCTGCGCGCCGACGCCGGGCAGACGACAGCCATCGTCGGGCCATCCGGGGCGGGCAAGACGACGGTCTTTGCGCTGCTGGGCCGGATGATCGACCCGCAGGCGGGGCAGGTGCGCATCGGTGGGCAGGATATCGCGCGGATGGACCTGGTCGCACTGCGGGGCCTGTTTTCGGTCGTCAGCCAGGATGCGGCGCTGTTTGATGATACCATCCGCGACAACATCCTTATGGGTCTGCGCGATGTCCCCGAGGCCCGGCTTCGCGCCGCGATCGAGGCCGCGCATGTGGCCGAATTCACCGATGCGCTGCCCGAGGGGCTGGACACGCGGGTGGGGCCGCGCGGTTCGGCGCTGTCTGGGGGGCAGCGCCAGCGTGTGGCCATCGCGCGGGCGATCTTGCGCGACGCGCCGATCCTGTTGCTGGACGAGGCGACGAGCGCGCTCGATGCCCGGTCCGAGGCGCTGGTGCAGGCGGCGCTGGAACGGCTGGCGCAGGGGCGCACGACACTGGTGATCGCGCACCGGCTGGCTACGGTGCGCGCGGCGCAGCGGATCGTGGTGATGGAGCAGGGACAGGTGGTCGAGCAAGGAACCCATGCCGAGTTGCTGGAGCACGGAGCGCATTACGCACGGCTGCACGCGCTCCAGTTCCGCGACGATTGAACGCACTGCTCAATGCGAAAGGTATGCCGGTTTCCGGCCGGGCACTTGCACAGATGCCCCAAGCGCCCGCGTGGCGTGCGGGGGCGGGTGGGTGGGCACGGCA
>SKKS01000277.1 GCA_007123625.1 Paracoccaceae bacterium | reverse complement strand
GACAGCCACATCAGCCGGATCGACCTGATCGGCAAGGACGCGATCAAGCTGCGCGACGGCAAGCAGATCACCGAATTTCAGGAAGGCATCCTTCCCTGGGCGCTGCGCAACCCCGTCGCCATCGTCTTCGACGAATACGACGCCGGTCGCGCCGATGTGATGTTCGTCATCCAGCGGGTTCTGGAACATGACGGCAAGCTGACGCTGCTGGACCAGAACGAGATCATCACCCCGCACCCCAGCTTCCGGCTGTTCGCCACTTCGAACACCGTGGGGTTGGGCGATACCACGGGGCTTTATCATGGTGTGCAGCAGATCAACCAGGCCCAGATGGACCGCTGGTCGCTGGTGGCCACGCTGAACTATCTTTCCCATGATGCCGAAACCGCCATCGTGCTGGCCAAGAACCCGACCTACAACACCGCCAGGGGCCGCAAGGAAATCAGCCAGATGGTGACGGTCGCCGATATGACGCGCACGGCCTTCATCAATGGCGACCTGTCCACGGTGATGTCGCCGCGCACTGTCATCAACTGGGCCGAGAACGCGCGCATCTTCCGCTCCATCGGATACGCGTTCCGGCTGTCGTTCCTGAACAAGTGTGACGAGCTTGAGCGCAAGACCGTGGCCGAATTCTACCAGCGCTGCTTCGACGAGGAGCTGCCGGAATCGGCGGTCAGCATGGCGCTGGGCTGACCTTCGGCCAGATCGATGTTGCGGACGGGGGCTGGTTGGCCCCCGTTTGCATTTCGACGTACCGACACGGGGCTTACCGACGAATCTGGCCGATACGGTATCTGCTGGGCTTGCGGCGGGGTTTGTTTGCGTGATGCCTGTTTTGAGGGCATACTCGCCTCATGAAGCCGCAAACCATAGAAGCCTTCCATGCGCTGCACACTGCAAGCGACAGATTGATCTGCGAAAGGCTGCGCCGGGAAATCGACGCGGGCCTTGCGCAGGCGGAAAGCAGGATCTGGCACGCGCACCCCGTCTGGTTCCTCGACGGAAACCCCATAGTCGGCTACCGGAAGCTGAAGGCAGGCATTCGCCTGATGTTCTGGAGCGGCGCAGATTTCGACGAGCCTGCGCTTGTTCCAGGCGCCGGGAAATTCAAGGATGCTTCGGCGCTCTATTCCTCAGTGGACCAGATCGACCCTGATGACCTGCAAAGGTGGTTGACCAAGGCAGAACGTATTCAGTGGGACTATGGCAACCTGGTCCGAAAGGGCAAGCTGGAGCGGATAAGGTAAAAGATCCGGGACCGCACACACAAGTGCAAGACTGGCTCCAAGCCGAAACGATCAGGCATCCGCAGCGGTTGCCGGGCATGAAACATGTGCCGAAGGGTGCGTCAACAGCGATGATGAGTTTTTCGATAAGCTGGATCGATGAAAATATTGCTGTAAACGATTATACAAATGGGCGCCAATTCCGGACTGTCGTTCGCAGGACAAGCAAGGTCGCAAGCCAGGAGGAAGATTTTTGAGCGATGACTTGACCGCATCCGCGTATGGCAAGGCGTCGGTGCACGCTTCCTTTTTGCCTGTTCTTCCGCCCCATGCGACGAATGCGGATCGCTGCGGTGCACCACTGCTTTGTGCTTGATCGTCACGAATCCATCATGAATGAGTGTCAGCAAGCACACGGTCCCGAACTGCGTCCGTGGCATGCCGACGGGATAACTTGGCGAGGGTGTCCGCGCGTTGTCCCTGAAAACAATGGCGCCCTTGCAGACTGAATCATCAACGGAGGTAAACGTACATGAAATCAGCATTCAAAATGAGTGTGGCCGCGGCCGCGCTGGCCGTGACGGCGTTCGCGGGGGCAGCTGATGCCCGTACCGCGCTGACGGTCTATACCGCGCTGGAAAACGATCAGCTTGGCCCCATCAAGCAGGCGATCGAAGCCGCCGTGCCCGATGTCGAAGTGGTCTGGGTCCGCGATTCGACCGGAGTCATCACCGCCCGTTTCCTGGCCGAGGCCGAGAACCCGCAGGCGGACATGGTTGTCGGCCTGGCTGTGTCCAGCCTGATGATGTTCGACGAGCGCGGCCTTCTGGCCAGCTACGCACCCGCCGGGGCCGAAGACCTCAAGCCCGTGTTCCGCGACAACCGTGACGACCCCACCTGGGTCGGCATGGACGCTTATGTCGGCGTGATCTGCTACAACACCGCCGAAGGCGGCGCTGCCGGGCTTGAAACGCCCACCAGCTGGGCGGACCTTCTGGCGCCCGAGTACGAGGGCAAGATCGTCATGCCGCACCCGGCGTCTTCGGGCACCGGGTACCTGACGGTCGCTGCATGGCTTCAGCTGATGGGTGAAGAAGACGGCTGGGCCTTCATGGACGGGCTGCACCAGAACATGGCCGCCTATCTGCATTCGGGGTCCGCGCCTTGCGTACAGGCCGCACGCGGCGAACGCACGGTCGGCATCGCGCTCGATATGCGCGGGGTTCAGGAGCAGGCCATGGGCGCCCCGCTCGCGGTCGTGGTCCCGTCCGAGGGCGTTGGCTGGGAGATGGAGGCTTCGGCCATCGTTGAGGGCACAGGGCACATGGAACTGGCCGCGCAGGTCATGGACTGGATCGCAAGCCGCGAAGCCAATGACATCTATCAGGAAACCTATGCCATCGTGGCCCATCCGGATGCCGACAACTACCCTGTCGGCTATCCCGAAGGGGTCGAGGAAGCGCTGATCGACAACGATTTCGGCTGGATGGCCGAAAACCGTGAGCGCATCCTGGCGGAATGGACCAGCCGGTACGAGGCGAAGGCCGCGCCGCGCAACTGATCCGCGGCAAGTCCACAGACATTTCGGCCGCCGTTGGCGAGTGCTTCGGCGGCCGTTGTGTTGTATGAAGAACGGGCCAGCAAGAAAGGGCTCCCGATGACGTCTGACAGCCTTTCCCCGCAAGCGGAAACGCCATTCCTGCAGATCGATGACCTGACCAAGCGTTTCGGCAATTTCACAGCGCTTGATCGTATATCGCTGCAGATACAGTCGGGGGAATTCGTCTGTTTCCTTGGGCCCTCGGGCTGCGGCAAGACCACCTTGCTGCGCGCCATTGCCGGTCTGGATATTCAGGATTCGGGTCGGATCACCATGGACGGGCGCGATGTGTCGCATGCGCCCCCTGCGGGCCGTGACTTCGGGATCGTTTTTCAATCCTACGCGGGGCCGCACCGAGGGGGTGCTCACCGAGGTGTTGGTCGAGGAGGGCGACGATGTGTCGGCCGGGCAGTTGCTGGCCAGCATCGATGTGCGCGAGCAGCAGGCCGAATTGCATCGTGCGCGCGCCCGCGTTGATGAGAAGCGGGCCAGTTTCGAG
>SKKS01000402.1 GCA_007123625.1 Paracoccaceae bacterium | reverse complement strand
CGACATGAGCGATCTGTTCATTGTCATGGACATGGGGTCCGACCCGGATGCGGAAGAGTCCGAAGACCTTGAAGACGAAGTAAGCTACGCCTGAGGGCGGAGCAGCTTCACACGAAAACGGCGCCGGGCATGTCCGGCGCCGTTTTGCGTTTTCGTACTGCGCTCACAAAGCGGCCCGCGCGGTTTCGGCAGAATCAGGACGCGGGGTCTTCGAAGTCCTGCGGCCGCGCCGCGCGGGCCATGTGGTCCAGCACCGCATTGACGAAATTGCCCTCACGGCCTTCGGGAAAGAACGCGCGCGTGATCGCCACGAATTCGCTGATGATGACCCGCGCCGGGCTGCGCCCCGTCACCAGCTCCGCCCCCGCTGCGCGGAACATCGCGCGCAACGTGGGATCGATCCGCGCAATGGGCCATTTTGCCACCAGCGCCCGGTCGGTCAACTGGTCGATCTGCGCCTGCCGGTCCACGGCGGTATCCACCAGCTGGCGAAACAGGCTGCGATCCGCCTCGGCCCAGGTTTCATCGGGGTCCTCGGCGCCGATGCGATGGTGCTCGAACTCGGCGACCACCGCCTCGATGGTCTGGCCCGACGCTTCCATCTGGAACAGCGCCTGCACCGCATAGAACCGCGCCGCGCCGGTCAGCGCACGCCGGGTGGCGGCATCGGGGCGGGTGCGACGATCACCGGGCGCGGTCATGCCGATGACCCCTCACCGCCGCCTGCAAGCAGAATGTTCTGGGACGCGGGGCGAAAGCCCACCTTGCCCTCGGGGCGGCCCCATCGACGCGCCAGCGCAATCAGATGCAGCGCCGCCGCCGCCGCGCCGCCGCCCTTGTCCTGTTGCCCCGGATCGGCACGCACCAGCGCCTGCGCGTGGTTTTCCACCGTCAGGATGCCATTGCCAACGCACGCCCCCTGAAGCCCGAGCAACATCAGCGCACGCGAGCTGTCGTTGCAGACCGTGTCATAATGCGTGGTCTCGCCCCGGATCACGCAGCCCAATGCCACATAGCCGTCGAAATGGGCCATGCGATGCGCCTGCCCCAGCGCGATGGGCAGTTCCAGCGCGCCCGGCACCTCGATCAGGTCATGGGTGGCGCCCGCGCGCGCCAGCATGCCGCGTGCCCCGGCAATCAGGTGGTCGGCAATGTCGCGGTAATAGGGCGCCACGGCGATCAACACCCTCACGGGCTTGTCGAATTCCGGCAGCGGCAGCGAATAGTGTGTGGGTCCGGCCATGCTCATGCCCTCCGCGACGGGATCTTGCGGGTGCTGACGATGGACAGCCCGTAGCCTTCAAGCCCGACAACGCGCGGGGTGACCGAGTTGGTCAGCAGGATCAGGTCATGCAGCCCCAGCGACGACAGGATCTGCGCCCCCAGCCCGTACTGGCGCAGCGTCTGCGGCGACGCGCTTTCGCTGTTGGAAAGCTTCATGTGCGTGTCGCGCAGCAACACCAGCACGCCACGCCCCTCTTCGGCGATCAGTGCCATCGCGTCAGAAAACTCGGCCGCCCGGCCGGGACCGCCAGTGCCCACCATGTCAAGCAGCGGATCGAAGGCATGCATCCGCACCGGCACCGGCGCATCGCCGGAAATGTCGCCCTTGATCAGCACCACATGCTCGGCGCCCTGGGTGGTGTCGGAATAGATCCGCATGGTCCACTCGCCGCCGAATTCGGAGGTGATCTGCTGCTCATCAGTCACGCGCACAAGGTTGTCATGCCGACGACGATAAGCGATCAGGTCCGAGATGGTGCCGATCTTCAGCCCGTGGCGCTGGGCAAAGGCCACCAGATCCGGCAGGCGCGCCATGGACCCGTCTTCGTTCATGATCTCGCAGATCACCCCCGAAGGGTTCAACCCCGCCAGCCGCGACACATCCATCGCTGCCTCGGTATGGCCCGCGCGCACCAGCACACCGCCGTCGCGCGCGCGCAGCGGGAACACATGGCCCGGCGTCGCGATGTCGGCCGCCGTCTTGGCCGGATCGATCGCCACGGCGACGGTGCGCGCCCGGTCATGGGCGGAAATCCCGGTGGACACGCCTTCGCGCGCCTCGATGGACACGGTGAACGCGGTCTCATGGCGCGAGGAATTGCTCGAAGCCATCAGCGGCAGCCCCAGCGCATCGATCCGTTCGCCGGGCAACACCAGACAGATCAGCCCGCGCCCGTGCGCGGCCATGAAATTGATCGCCTCGGGCGTGGCCATCTGGGCGGGAATCACCAGGTCGCCCTCGTTTTCGCGGTCCTCGTGGTCCACAAGTATGAACATCCGCCCGTTGCGGGCGTCGTTGATGATCTCTTCGACCGGCGAGATGGCATCGCGCCAGTCGGTTTCGACCGGGCCGGACTTTTCATAACGCATGCATCACCTCCGGGTTGCGCCCGTCAGATAGCCGATCCGGCTGGCGGGGAAAAGGGCGCGCAGGGCATGGACGCGCACACGGTCTGTGCGCATGGCCCTGTTGCGGCGGGGACATCGCTCAGCGCCCCTCGAACCCGGCCGTGCGCTTTTCCAGAAACGCCATAACCCCTTCGCGGAAATCACGGGTGCGCCCGCACGCGCCCTGCGCCTGCGCTTCGCGAGCGAGCTGGGTGTTCAGGTCGCTCGACATGGACGCCCGCAACAGGTTCCGGATATGCCCATAGGCCACCGTCGGTCCCTCGGCCAATGCGCGGGCGCGGGCGCGCCAGACGGCATCGAACGCGTCATCGGCCACCGCTTCCCAGATCATGCCCCAGTCGGCGGCGCGGCGTGCCTCGATCCGTTCAGCGAACAGCATCGCCCCCATCGCCCGCGCAAACCCCATCTGGCGCGGCAGCCAATAGGTCCCGCCCGCATCGGGGATCAGCCCGATCCGTGTGAACGCCTGCACGAAGGCTGCGCTTTCGGTCGCAATCACCACATCCGCTGCCAGCGCCAGATTGGCGCCCGCGCCTGCCGCCACGCCGTTCACCGCCGCTATCACCGGCGCCGGACAGTCCCAGACCGCGCGCAGCAACGGCTCGTATTCCTCGCGCAGGACGCGCTCGAGGTCGAGCTCGGTCACATCGGCTTCCTGGCCCAGATCCTGCCCGGAACAGAACGCGCGCCCCGTGCCGGTCAACACCACGCAACGCGCCCGCGCACCCTCTTCGCGCAGCGCCACGCGCAATTCCGCCCGCATCTGTGCGTTCAGCGCATTCATCACCTCGGGGCGGTCGAGCGTGATCACCGCCACATCGCCGTCCCGCCCGACCCGCAGGGTCTTGTACTCCATGCCGCCGCCCTTCCTTGCTGCCTGCTGTTGCGCTCTCACCATATGCACCTGCGCCGCGCGG
>SKKS01000246.1 GCA_007123625.1 Paracoccaceae bacterium | reverse complement strand
TATATCGCACGCGCCAAGGACAAGGATGATCCCTTCAAGCTGATGGGTTTCGGCCACCGGGTTTACAAGAATTTTGACCCGCGCGCCAAGGTGATGAAGCAATCCGCGGATGAGGTTCTGGGTCTTCTGGGGATCGAGAATAACGAGACGCTGAAAGTCGCCAAGGAGCTGGAGCGCATCGCGCTGGAAGACGAGTATTTCGTCGCCAAGAAGCTCTATCCGAATGTCGATTTCTATTCGGGCATCATTCTGGAAGCGATGGGCTTCCCGACCTCGATGTTCACGCCCATCTTTGCGCTGTCGCGCACTGTGGGCTGGATCAGCCAGTGGAAAGAGATGATTTCCGACCCTGAGCAGAAGATCGGCCGTCCGCGCCAACGCTACACGGGTGCGCCGATGCGCGAATATACCGAGATCGAGGACCGCTGAGCAGCGCCTTGTCCGTTATGTGACGCCGCCCCCGACCGGGGCGGCGTTTTTCATATGCGAAAAGGAACCATGCGCGCAGTTGCTGCGTATATCAGACATGAAACACGCCCTGCCCCTTCTGACCCTTCTTGCCACTGCGGCTTTTCTGGCCTCGCCCTTTGTCACCGACCCGTTCACGGGCTTTGATCCGGCGCGCTTTCCGGTGCCGCAGATCAACCCGCCGGTGCAGCCTGCGGGCTATGCCTTTGCCATCTGGGGGCTGATTTACCTGTGGCTTGCGGTGATGGCGCTGGTGGGGGTGTTCTTGCGGCGCGATGATCCGCGCTGGCAGCCTGTGCATCTGCCGCTGATCCTGAGCCTTGGGCCGGGGGCATTCTGGCTCTGGGTGGCAGGCTTTGCACCGGTTGCGGCGACCATGTTGATTTTCTGGATGCTGGGCTGCGCACTTTGGGCGCTGTGGCGGACGCCTGGGCGCTGTGGCGGACGGCGGGGTCAATTCGGGCGGCGGGCAGGTCGCCGATCAACGGTCGCGCGCTGGGGTGCCAGGGGCGATGGGGCGGCGCGCGGCGATGGCCTTCCTGGCGGAAGGCTACCGCCCCTCGGCCGCCGAATTGGCTTGGGCATTTCAGCCGTGACGGGTTCGGCCGTGATGGGTTCGGCCGTGACGGGGCCGGGTGATCCGGGGCCTCCGGAATCTGGTCCGGGCCGCGGTCTACACTGCGCTGCCGCGCAGGATGTCCATGGCGCCCAGCGAGCGGGCGGCGATGCGGCGCAGGCGGGCGGAAGTGGCGGCGAAGGCCACCGTGTCGCCGCGGGCCGCGCAGTCCTCCACATCGCCGGCGACGCGGGCGAGCGAGGTCATGCCGATCTCGGTGGCGAGGGCGACGAGCGCGCCGGCTTCGCGCCGGATGGCGCGCATGTTGCCGTCGGCATAGAGCGAGTCGAGCCGCATCGTGGCCTGCTCCATCCGGTCGAGCGCGTGGGTCAGGTGCTGGTTGGCGCCACCGTCGCCCATCCGCGTCACCAGCCCCACCAGCCGCGCCCCGTCGAGCCGGACCCCTTCCTCGTGCACCAACCGCACCACCTGGCCCATTGCGCAGTCCTCCTGCCATGCCATCATCTGCACGGTGTTTTCGCAGCCAACCCTCAAGAAATCCTTTCGCGCCCGCGCGCTCCCCCTCGAAATTCGCGGCGGGGCGCGATAACACCTGCGTGACGGAGGAGACGTGACGCCATGCAGGACGCCCAGACGCTGCCCGGTTACCTGGTTGCGCGATACCGCGGCTGGAAGGCCACGCGGTTCACCGAAAACCGAAGCTGGTTCCTGCATCTGGCCAATGATGGCCAGCATCCGCGGGCGATGGTGATTTCGTGTTGCGACAGCCGCGTCAGCCCGCCGGAGATGTTCGGCGCGGACCCGGGCGAGTTCTTCATCCACCGCAACATCGCCTCGGTGGTGCCGCCCCTGAACCCGGATGCGCAGCATCATTGCACCTCGGCTGCGGTGGAATATGCGGTGGATGTGCTGCATGTGGCGCATATCCTGGTGATCGGGCATTCGGGCTGTGGCGGGGTGAAGGGGTGCCACGACATGTGCGCCGGCAGCGCGCCCGCGCTGGAGGCGCCCGACAGCATGGTGGGCCGCTGGCTGGACATCCTGCGCCCGGCGCATGCGCGCACCGAGGGCGTGAACCCGGCCGAGCGGCTGGGCGCGATGGAGCGGGCGGGGGTGCTGGTGTCGCTGGAGAACTTGCTCAGCTATGGCTTCGTGCGCGAGGCGGTGGCGGCGGGGCGGGTGACGCTGCACGGCCTCTGGACCGACATCGGCAGCGGGGTGCTGGAGCAGTACGACCCGGCGACGGAGGAGTTCGTGGTGCTGTAAGGGCCCCCGGGTGGGGGCCCCTGGGGGGTGTCAGCGTTTCAGCGCGAGCGTGGGGGAGACCACGTCGATGGCGAGCGCCCGGCCCACCGGGTAGGAGGTGAGGTGACCCGCGTGGGTGCTGAGGCCCGCGAGCAGGTGGGGGTCGTCCTCGCAGGCCTGGCGCCAGCCCTTGTCGGCCAGTGCCAGCACGAAGGGCAGCGTGGCGTTGGACAGCGCCTGGGTGGAGGTGCGCGGCGTGGCGCCGGGCATGTTGGCCACGCAGTAATGCATGATGCCGTCGATGTCGTAGATCGGGTCGTGGTGGGTGGTGGCGCGCGAGGTTTCGAAGCAGCCGCCCTGGTCGATGGCCACGTCCACGAGGACCGCGCCGGGTTGCATGCGGGACAGTTGCGCGCGGCTGACCAGTTTCGGGGCGGCGGCGCCGGGGATCAGGACCGCGCCGATGACCATGTCGGCGGTGGGCAGGAGGTCGTCGATGGCCTCGGCCGAGGAATATTGCGTGGTCAGGCGGCCCTGGAAGATGTCGTCGAGGTAGCTCATCCGGGGAACCGAGCGGTCGAGGACGGTGACGTTGGCGCCCATGCCCACGGCGACGCGCGCAGCCGCCGTGCCGACCACGCCGCCGCCGACGATCACGACATTGGCGGGGCGGACGCCGGGGACGCCGCCCATGAGCACGCCGCGCCCGCCATTGGCCTTCTGCAGGGTCCAGGCGCCGGTCTGGGGGGCCAGCCGCCCGGCGACCTCGGACATGGGCGCCAGCAGGGGCAGGCCGCCCGCGCGGTCGGTGACGGTTTCATAGGCGATGGCGGTGACGCCGCTGCTGAGCAGGTCGCGGGTCTGGTCGGGGTCGGGGGCGAGGTGGAGGTAGGTGAAGAGCAGTTGTCCCTCGCGCAGGCGGGCGCGTTCGGCGGCCTGGGGTTCCTTGACCTTCACGATCATGTCGGAGGCGGCGAAGACCTCCTCGGCGGTGGTCAGGCGGGCGCCGGCGGCGGTGTAGGTGGCGTCGTCGAAGCCCGCGCC
>SKKS01000386.1 GCA_007123625.1 Paracoccaceae bacterium | reverse complement strand
TAGCCCGCGCCATAGATCGTCTTGATCAGGCGCGGGTTGCGCGGGTCCTCGCCCAGCTTGGTGCGTAGCCGCGAAATGCGTACATCCATCGCGCGATCGAAGCTTTCGCCTGCCCCGCCGCCCAGGCTTTCCTGCATCTGCGCGCGGCTTATCAGCCGTCGCGGACTGTCCAGGAACAGGCGCAGGACCTCACCCTCGGCGTGGCTGAAGGGAACTTCTGTGCCGTCATCCCGCACGAGCATGTAGCGGTCGAAATACGCCGTCCACCCTTCGAAGCGAGCGGTGTCGACGGCGGCGCCGGGGCGCGCGGCGGGTTTGCGCAGGCGTGCGCGGATGCGTGCGACCACTTCGGCGGGCTCGAAGGGCTTGATGATGTAGTCATCCGCGCCCAGCTCCAGTCCCGTCACCCTGTCCTGCACCTGTGCCCGGCCAGAGATGATGATTATCGTCGCCCCCGATTCCAGCGCCAACCGGTGCACAAGCGCCAGCCCGTCGCGGTCCGGCAGGCCCAGATCGACCAGACAGACATCGGGAGTCATGCGCTTCAGCGCAGCTTCGAATTCGGTCGCGCGCGCGAAACAGGCAGTCCGGAACCCGGCGTCGCCCAGCGCCTGCGCCAGCATCTGGCGGATCGCGGGCTCGTCATCGAGGATGGCGACAAGGGGTCGGGTCATGCGGCGGCCTCGTTCAGACGCGACAGCAGGTCCGCCGCTGCGAAAGGCTTGCCAAGCACCGGAAACTCGGCTGATGCAGCCTGTCGCAACGGGTCGGCAGTCGGCAGGGCGGTCATCAGCCAAAGCCGGTCGATCCCGCGCCCGCGCAGGTGCCGCGCCAGGTCAAGCCCCGACATTTCGCCGGGCAGGTTGATGTCGCTCAGAACCATGCTGATCCCGGGGAGTTCGGCGAGCTGCAGCGCTTCGTCGGCGCTGGTGGCCTCGATCACGCTATGGCCAAGCTTGCGCAGCATTTCGCGCACCGCTTCGCGGATCGCGATGTTGTCTTCGACCAGCAACACCATGTCGGGCGCGCTGTGCATGCGCACCGGCCGCAGTGGCAGGCGCAGGGTCACGCGTGCACCGCCCTTGTCGCGATTCGCCAGCCGCACCGTGCCGCCACAAAGCGTGATCTGGTCATAGACCATCGCCAGCCCCAGCCCGGACCCTTCGCCGCCCTTGGTGGTGAAGAACGGCTCCAGCCCGTGTGCCAGCGCCTTGTCGGAAAACCCCGGCCCGGAATCTTCGACCGTGATTTCCAGCCATGTGTCGCGCACCGCCCGGGCGCGCAGAGTGATTGTGCCCGGCGCAGTGCCCAGCGCGTCGCGCGCATTCAGGATCAGGTTCAGAAGGCTGTCCTGCACCGCGCCCGAATCCAGCATCAGCGGCGGCAACACACCGTCGATCCCCACCCTGAGCCGCGTGGTTTCCGGCAGCGAGGGGCTGGCCATCATGTTCAGGTCGTCCAGAAGCGCCTCAAGGTCCGTCGGCCCCGGGCGGATTTCACGGTGGCCCGAAATCTGCGCGATCCGGTCCAGCAGTACGCCGCCGCGCCGCGCCGCCGCCATTGTCGAGCGTGCGATCTCGGCGACTTCTTCGGGCAGATCGGCGCTGCGCAAAAGCCGCCCCTGCAAGCCCAGGATGATGGTCAGCAGGTTGCCGAAATCATGCGCCAGCCCCGATGACAGCTGCGCCGCCAGCTCGCGCTTGCGCGTCTGGGCCAGCGCGCTTCGCGCCTGCGTTTCCTCGGTCACGTCCATCGACAGGATATAGACGCCGTTGATCGGCCCGTCTCCCACCCGGTCGGGGGTAAAGGCCACGCGAATCCGCCGGCCGCTTTCGTCGTCGGTGAATTCGTACACGCTGGCCTTGCCTTGCAGGGCAAGCTCAAGTGACGGAACGATCTTGTCAAACGCGCCGCCCAGTGCCGCGGACGCATGCAGCCCCACGATATCCAGCGGTCGCCCCGGCAACACCGATGACAGGCGCCGGTTCGAAAACGTATAGTGCAGGTCACGGTTCATGTGCGCGATATGCGCGGGCATCATTTCGGCGGTCAGGCGGGTGCGCGCCTCCATCTCGACCAGTTCGCGCTTGGTCTCTTCCAGCCGGGCGTTGGCGGCGGCAAGTTCCCGGTTGGCGAGCCCCAGTCGTTCGGCATGTTTCAGCAGCTCGCCCGAAAGCTCTTCGGAGCGCGATCGCAGAAGCTGCTCCTGCAGCTTCACTTCGGTGATGTCCGTGTAAACCGTGACCCAGCCGCCCTGCGCCAATGGCGCGCCTTCGACCGAAATCCAGCGCCCGTTCGCACGCCGACGCTCCATGTAGTGGGGAACAAAGGCGCGCGCGGCCTCGACCCGGCTACGGATGGCCTCGGCGGGGTCATCGACGGGCCCGTATTCGCCGCGCTCGACCAGATAGCGAATGGTATCCTCGAAGCTGACGCCGGGTTGCACGAAATCGTCGGGAAAGCCGAACATCTCCTGATAGCGTCGGTTGCACAGTGCCAGCCGCAGGTCGCTGTCGAAGATCGAAAGCGCCTGCTGAATCAGGTTCAGCCCGGCATTCATGAGCCGAAAGCGCGTATCCTCCAGTTGCGGCACGCGTCAATCCCCCTCCCGCATCGGGACGCGCCCTCAACGCGCCCGATCGACACTCTAGCCTGCAAGGACATACCGCGAAAGCCGCGAACGAAGGGTGTTACAATTCGAAAGGTTTGGGCAAAAATGGGGCAAGACTTGATCGCCACAACGCAGACAATGGGCGGAGTACAGGTGATTCTGCCCGCGCACCGTGGAGGCGGCGCGCACTGGCATCAGGGAGGAGCAAAGGTGAGCGGCATCGCCACGCAGGATATCCCGCAATCAGTTCCCGCGCTGCTGGCGCGCAACGCACAGCAGTTCGGCACAAGACCCGCCTATCGCGAAAAGGAATTCGGGATATGGCAGCACTGGACCTGGGCCGAAACCGCAAGCGAAGTGCGGGCCATGGCGCTGGGGTTTCTGGCGCTGGGCATGGCGCGCGGCGACTATGTGGCGATCATTGGCCGCAACCGGCCCGCGCTTTATTGGTCGATGGTCGCGGCGCAGTCCGTGGGCGCGATTCCGGTGCCGCTCTATCAGGACGCGGTCGCCGAAGAGATGGCGTATGTGCTGGAACATTGCGGTGCGCGTTTCGTGGTCTGTGGCGATCAGGAGCAGGTGGACAAGGTGATCGAGGTGCAGGCGAGCGTGACCTGCATCGAACAGATCCTGTATCTCGACAAGCGCGGAATGCGCAAATACGACCACAGCCGCATGAACTGGCTGGAGGATGTGCAGACCGAAGGCCGCGCCGCCGCGCAACGG